>NZ_JBHILP010000049.1:0-574 GCF_042193375.1 Bartonella sp. TT67HLJMS | reverse complement strand
GCAGAAGCATATGTAAAAGAAAATATCGAACGTCTCGATGAAGATAGTGAGGTTCATTACTTTATACAAGAAAGTGATGTTTACAATAGACTTTTAGACGAGATCGCAGACGAAAAATATAATGATGAGATTTACGGTACTTACGAACAACAACACCGTTTACGTCCTTGTGATGTGCTTTAAATTCTGAAGGGCGCATTTAAAAGCGCCCTCTTTCATTCATCAATAATTGATTAGAGTAAACTTATGACCACACATGATACTCATATTCATAGTGAAGGATATCTCACGCCTGAAAACGAGGTAGACAACAAAATCGGTTATGTCCAAATGGTCAATGTCCATGTAATGCATAGGCACTTACATTTGAAACAAGATTTTTCCACTTGGTTTAATGATTGTGTTGAAAAGCTTGATCTAAAAGAAGGCATGGATTTTGTTTTTACAAAACAAGAATGGAACAGACAGAAGATTTGTCCAAAATCTGAAATAGAAACAGATAAAACCGATAATCATTATTTCAAAATTCACGCAGCAAGGAAAATTGCTCAAGCAGAACGTCATAGAAACTATG
>NZ_JBHILP010000048.1:0-580 GCF_042193375.1 Bartonella sp. TT67HLJMS | reverse complement strand
AATGGAGGAGAATAATCCTTGGTTGCTTTATGCATTCGATCTCATTAAAGCACGTGCAAAATATGAGCTCTATAAAAATATCCTCAAAGATTCCGAATATGCTGCTGTTTCTTTTAGAGATTATCAAGAACAGCTTCAAGTGTTGCGATTCGAAACATCCCGGCGAAAAAATACTTCAAATATTCTTCCAATGAAATTTTAAAAAAAATCAAGGATTGAGGGCTGAGTTGGTGTTGGTGGAATTTTACCGCTGAATGTATCACCGTGCCTTCATTTCTAGAGTCTGAGTGATATGATTTATAGTCTGATCCGGATCTTGTCGTTTAAAAAATAAGCCTTGTCGATTTGAAATATCCTGTCGAAAAGGTTCTTCAAATATTCTGCTAATGGGGTTCTCAATGGCTTTCTTCCCAATCGCTGATTATCGGCCTGATGTGGCTGACATTAATGGCAGCTTTACCGATGAACTCATCAATGTGTTGCCAGCTGATGGCTCTTATATTCCTATGCCAAGTTTTAGCCCCCTCTCAGAGCCTTGTCCTGATCCCATTCTAGGAGCTTTCGCTGTGAGAACAAAAAC
>NZ_JBHILP010000047.1:0-672 GCF_042193375.1 Bartonella sp. TT67HLJMS | reverse complement strand
CATTTGCTCACACGGATCTTACAATGTACAAATGATGAAGATGCTCTACGTGCCAGTGAATCCCTTACCTCCGTACAACTATTTTCAGCTGCATTGAGTGCAACTCTAGCCGGAGTGATCACCAATCTTGCCGGTCTCTTTAATCCTGGAGGAACAATAGGAATGATCTTAGCAGCAAAAACTCTTCTCATAGTACTCATTGGTTTTTTATTTTGTTTTGCTATTCCATTAGCGCTGCGCATTTCTTACTGCATATTAAAAAACCCAACAGGACATTCCAATAATTAAATAAACATAAAAATACCTTCTTCATTAAAAAAATGAAAAGTATTAAGCATGCTTTTCCATATACCATGAGACGCAAAAAATCACTAATCCACACAAAGTTAGAACACTTCCTAAAATAGCTGTATATTCATAACTATAGCCCAATTTTAAAACTAATGCTCCAGATTCTGCACCAAGAGCATTAGCAATATTAAAAGCAGACTGCATTAATGCTCCTGCCAAAATCTGTCCCTGTAGTGCAACATCCATAATTTTTGTTTGTATAGAAGGCATAGCAGCAAAAGAAGTCCCAACAAAAAAGCATCCTATTGCCGCTGTTAACGGAGCATAGGACAAAAAGAAAAAAAGAAAAAAAACAAATACGCTCCAAAGCATAGAAAAAAA
>NZ_JBHILP010000046.1:0-740 GCF_042193375.1 Bartonella sp. TT67HLJMS | reverse complement strand
AGCAATCAATGGTTCCCAACTTTATAATGTAAGCAAGACTTTAGCATCTTATTTCGGTGGTGGTGCTGGATATAATGAAAAAGACGGCATATGGACATCTCCAATCTTTAGTGCTTTAAAGTTTGGTGGCGGCGGTGTTGAGGTGGAAAACTATGACAATGTAGCTAACGCGTTTGATGGTGTACGTCGGGGCATGTTGGCGATCAATAAACGTCTTGAGGCTGTTGAACAGAAGGAAACTCCTGGCGTAGCTTCTAATGGATTCCCATGGGACGCAGGAAAGGAAGGGTATGACGCTAGTCAAGATGGTAAGCCCAGCAAGATTGTCAATGTAGAGAAGGGTGTTCTTGTAGAAAATTCAACAGACGCCGTGAATGGAGGACAGCTCTGGGAGACGAATGAAAAGGTAACAGCAGTTGAAAACAAGGTAACAGCAGTTGAAAACAAGGTAACAGCAGTTGAAAACAAGGTAACAGAAGTTGAAAACAAGGTGAATCTTGCGGTTAGCTATGATGTTGATAAAGATAGCGGAAAGAAAATCAATAGCATCACTCTAAAAGGTGCCGATGACAGTGAACCTGTTTTGATTGCTAATGTTAAAGATGGCGAAATTAAAAACGGCTCTAAGGACGCAGTGAATGGTGGTCAGTTACATGATTACACAGAACAGCAGATGAAGACGGTTCTTGAAGATGCGAATAAGTATACGGATGAGAGAATTAATAGTCTTGTCAATGATA
>NZ_JBHILP010000045.1:501-789 GCF_042193375.1 Bartonella sp. TT67HLJMS | reverse complement strand
AGATGCCTTCAAAAATTTAAATCCTAATATTAAGTTTCAAATGCAACTTGCACTTAATACTGCATTTGCGGGTAGGGAAAGTTCTAAGGATGAAGATTCCTTCAGAAATTTAAATCCTAATATTAAGTTTCAAACGCAACCTGCACTTGATACTGCACTTACGGGTAAGGAAAGTTCTAAGAAGGAAAGTTCTAAGAATGTAGCGGATGCATTTTCTGGCGTGAAAAGTGCTTTCACAAGTTTAAATCATCAACTTGAACTTGCTGAGATAAAGAATCCCCCTGCTAT
>NZ_JBHILP010000045.1:0-461 GCF_042193375.1 Bartonella sp. TT67HLJMS | reverse complement strand
GATCGGCATAAGAATATAGAAAGTTTAATCCGTGGATTAGGTCGGGATGATGAGGAAAGGGCGGTAACTATTGCTGCTGCCTCACCATTAAAAAAAATAAATGTTATGAATAGTGAAAAGGAAGCTCGGGTTATTTTTAATCTTGCTGCTGGTAGTATCGTAAAAGACTCAACCGAAGCGGTAAATGGTTCCCAGATTTATAAAGTGAACGAAAGTCTTGTGAAACTTTTTGGCGGTTCTTTTACCGTGAGCAAGGAGACTGGAAAGTTTTCCCCCACTGAGATGCTTTCAGGGTACTACGGGAGCGGCCAGCTGGTACTCAACGACATGCCGGACTTATTTAGTGTCCATACGCGTACGAATGCATCTTTCGGTAACGTTGCTAGAGACTTTAACCATACTCTAAAAGCTTTAGGCGGTGGTGCTGGCTTTGATCCTAAAATTGGAGTTGATAAAGATGC
>NZ_JBHILP010000044.1:0-801 GCF_042193375.1 Bartonella sp. TT67HLJMS | reverse complement strand
ACATCCTAGCCATTACAGTTCCACGTTTTTACGATTTTGCAAATTCACAGAAAACAAGAAAACTTCTGATAAACAGCCAAAGCCTATTACAAGCCTATTGATTGGCATCAGCCCTTTTCAAACAGAGATCAGCGTAAAATGAGAAAAATAATCCATGCCCTTCTCCCAAGCTGTGAAGCAATGGCATGATCTAAAACTCATACCTCCCCCCATGACATGAGCACTACATGCGCTTTTTCAGCGCTGCATTTAATTGCCGCGTAACCTTGTAATACGATATCAAACACTTAATAAAAGAAATATACAGTGCCACACCTGCGCTTTATTTTCCTTATCTTTTCAACGCTATTCCACACACACTTCCCTTTTCACCAAACTCCCCTCCATTTCAATGACGCATTTCACAATCCAACCTTTACGCCTCCATTGGCACCCTCTTCTCCTCAACCGCCCCACAACCCTCACGGCTCTTGATCAACCACACATCCTAGCCATTACAGTTCCACGTTTTTACGATTTTGCAAATTCACAGAAAACAAGAAAACTTCTGATAAACAGCCAAAGCCTATTACAAGCCTATTGATTGACATCAGCTATTTTCACCAAACTCCCCCCCATTCCAATGACGCATTTCACAATCCAACCTTTACGCCTCCATTGGCACCCTCTTCTCCTCAACCGCCCCACAACCCTCACGGCTCTTGATCAACCACACATCCTAGCCATTACA
Source organism: Bartonella sp. TT67HLJMS (assembly GCF_042193375.1). Classification (NCBI taxonomy): domain Bacteria; kingdom Pseudomonadati; phylum Pseudomonadota; class Alphaproteobacteria; order Hyphomicrobiales; family Bartonellaceae; genus Bartonella; species Bartonella sp. TT67HLJMS. The sequence continues at coordinate 71 of NZ_JBHILP010000044.1, read as the reverse complement.
GTTCCACGTTTTTACGATTTTGCAAATTCACAGAAAACAAGAAAACTTCTGATAAACAGCCAAAGCCTATT
>NZ_JBHILP010000043.1:0-826 GCF_042193375.1 Bartonella sp. TT67HLJMS | reverse complement strand
TAATGCGCACATACCCCTTTATTGTGGTCAAGGTGGGAGATAAACCTGTTCATGAGGTTTTTTACCAGCGTCTTTTAACTGCAACCATTACGGACCATGCCGGTAATGAAGCCGATACATTTGAAGCAGAGTTTGATGATGGTGGCAATGATTTAGAGGTTCCCTCAAGCAACAGTGCGCTCCAGGTGATCTTTGGCTATGAGAACAGCATCAGTGCATTTATGGGGTGTTTTGTTGTCGAATCGGTTGTGAGTTGTGGGGGCAGTGATGGAGAGATTTTGCGCCTTTGCGGCAAAAGTGCTTCGATGCGTAAAGAGCTCAAAGAACAGGTGAGTGAGCATTTTGATCACAAAACTGTTGGTGAGATTGTTGAGACACTGGCCAAACGCCATGGCTATCAAGCAAAGGTCAGTCCCCAGTTCACTAAAAAACCTTTGCCTTATGTGATTCGCACAGATCAATCGGCTGTTGATTTTTTAACCCGCCTTGCTGACCGTATGCAGGCACGTTTTTTAATCAAGGACAATAAGTTTTTATTTTTAAGCGGTGACAATTTACCAGCACTCGACATCCATAAGCATGACTGTTCCAGCTTGGAATTCACATTAGAGCCACGTACGCAATATGGCACCATTGAAGCTGCTTATTTTGATCGCTCACAAGGGCAGCAATGCCCAGTCAAGCATCAGACAGGGTTTAGCGGTCCCGTGCGGCGTTTGCGGACTTGTTACACTTGTGAGGAGGAAGCACGAGCTGCTGCTACTTCCGAGTCGGACAGGTTGTGTCGTGCTGTGGGCAGTGGTTCTTTGACCCTTGCGGGGCGCCC
>NZ_JBHILP010000042.1:0-839 GCF_042193375.1 Bartonella sp. TT67HLJMS | reverse complement strand
GGATTAACCGATATGGCTAAACAAAACGCGCTCTTAGCCAATATCAGAACATCCGTCTTAGGAAAAGAAGAAGAGAAACAAACAGGTTTCTTCCTCTACACTTACGGAAGCACAGGAACTTTATCTTCTGAGCGTGGTCCTCTCAAATATGGTTATGGTGCTGATATTCGCTATGCTGCTCTCCAAGCCGGTGTCACATTGGCAGCAATTGAAGGACAAAATACCACAACACATCTCGGTCTTGTAGGCACCTATGGGCAGCTGTCGTTTACACCAAAGGACATATCAGATGCAGGGAAGAACACGCTAGATAAATGGTCACTGACAGCCTATGGTAGTATACAACACAACAATGGTTTCTACATTGATGCACTCTTATCCTACGGTATCCTAAAGGGGCATATCGCCAATGCTCTCAGAGGAAATACCGCAAAGTTGAACGATGCCAAAATGTTGAGTATCTCCACCACTGTTGGCAAAGAGTTTGCAACCGGAATGGAAGGTTTAACATTTGAGCCACAAGCACAAGTTGCCTATCAACATTTGATGTTTAACACCATTGAAGATGCTGATAATTTCACTGTTGATATGAACAATCCTTCTCAATGGTTGATCCGTGTTGGTGGACGTTTGACCAAAACCATTTCCACTGAAAACAACCGTCCTATGTCTTTCTATGGAAAAGTAAACTTGATCAAAACCTTTGGTGATGATGATAGCATTCATATTGGTAGAGACTTTGACCTTGATCCTATGGGACCTGCAATTGAAGGCGGCATTGGCATCAATGCACAACTGTCTCACAATTTCTCCCTTCATGGTGATGTAAGCTATCAACA
>NZ_JBHILP010000041.1:0-890 GCF_042193375.1 Bartonella sp. TT67HLJMS | reverse complement strand
AGCACCAAAGCTAAAACAGCCCAATGATAGGAACCGTGTACCTATTAATAAAACAATCCCTGCCGAAATCAAGCGAGCAAATATATGAAAAAGCGATTTATTATAACAGGAATCATTACCCTTTTGGGAATGATAAATTTAACTCTAACGTCTAACTTTAGTTGGGGTTCTGGGACTCAAGATCTGACTGTTCAAAGTCCTTTCCCTGTTTCAAAAGCAGAATATCTGACAGTTATTGAGTTGTTAAAACAACAAATTAGAACAAACGAAAACCAGATCGAAAACGCGAAAAAAATCCATCAGTCTATAACAGGAAATAGAATAAAAAAACCAACAATAGGAGAGAAAAAGAGTTTTTTCATACAAGATTCGCCCACTCTCAGCTACCCAGAAAAGGGCCGCGATTACTATAGCCTAAGTGTTGGGGAATTTCGAGATCTTTTACATTCTGTTCATCATGAAGAGAAAAGGAGCGTCTTCTGGTTCTTGCCGTATCATGAAATGCGCACAATAATTAATAAACGTCTTAAATATAGTGGAATTGTCGATAAAGCTGTAAGTTTGCAAACTTTCCAAGACGCAGAGAACCGCTTTACACAAATTGTCGATTTCTTAAATAATATAGATAAAACAAAAGATCTGAAAGAAGTTTTCGAGCTGCAAACACGCATCAAGACCATGTCAGCCATGCTCCAAAATGAATATACAAAGCTACAAATGGTCAGAAATTTAAGCGATAACGAAGAGGCTCTTATCGAAATACAAAAACGTAAATTGTATGGAAGAATTGTGTCCCCTGATAACCGAAATGTACCTACCATACGATGAAAACAAAAGCCAATATAGAAGGTTCAGTACTATCTGAACAATTCAGAGAGGCACAAAGATTT
>NZ_JBHILP010000040.1:0-929 GCF_042193375.1 Bartonella sp. TT67HLJMS | reverse complement strand
CGTTGTATTTAGCGGCATGAAAACGGTTGCAGTTGACATTGCTGATAATACCGCTACCCTGATCACCTTTTTCATAATGATGCTCCTTGTGTAAATTCGTATTTTTCACATCCTACACGTTTCAAACTGAATAGAGCCTGAATAATTTTGGACTTTATTGTGGCAAAACAAATGAAAATTCATTTAGTTAAACCCATTGCAGATACAGTAAAATAAAATCATGACAGAATTTTGATTTCAATTAATGTACTCTGCTTGAGGTTAATTAATAAGTTTGTATTGAGAGTACCCGATTTTTTACTATGGAATATAAACTCTTTATTTAGTGATACTTTTTGCATCACTTGATACAATATAAATTGAATAATAGGTGTATGAATAAAAGTTATCATGTTTGAATATTATCTTACTATGATAAGTAATATTTGAGTTCGATATCAGAATATAAATGTATAAAGATAATATATTTTAAGTAATTTTTTGATATATATAAAACATTCTCTTTAAATTTGTCTGCTTTTTTAGAGTTTAGAAGTTTTTTACATTTTTAGGGATTTTTTATAACGCGGTTTAACAAGAAAAATTACTTAAAAAGTCAATAAAGTTTAGGCATTTTTTGTAAAATGTTCTCTCTCATGGTGTTTTAGATAAATTGGAGCTCCCTTGATGTTTGAGGTTGTCTATTTTGCGGATAATGCTGTTTGCTTTTGAGCTTTAGTCGTTTTTTTAGAAGAGCTGAAGATTATTTTAGGCGGTTTGAAATTTCTTACTCCTTTGTTGATTGCGTTTTTTTTCGTTTTATTGTTGCTTGATTAGGGGTGTTTTTACCAGATTTCCCTTTTCGATTTTCCAAAATACCAGTGTCCATGGTTGGTCCCATGTGTGCAAGGTCTGGTTTGGAGAAAAGACTTGGTTGTAACACGGGCTCA
>NZ_JBHILP010000004.1:0-180719 GCF_042193375.1 Bartonella sp. TT67HLJMS | reverse complement strand
GATTTTGCCAACACGGTCGGAAAACCTCTCTACACCATGTTGATCGTTGATCACGACCGTAATGCATGGGTAAAACCTGAAGTCTATAGCTATCCGCTTTACATTTGCACACGCCCAGAAATGCTGTTTAAAGCCGTGATTGGAGCGAAATAACATGCGATGGCACGGGCTGCTAAACCAAATGGTTAAAGATGTGCGCAACACTTTTGGGCAGCCCATCATCTACACGCGAAAGGACAACCAGCAATCTTTTCGTATCACAGCGATTTACACCATTAAGCATTCAGAATCGGACGCTGGTGGCAGAATCCCCACGACAATTGCAAGAAAGGAACTTGATCTTTGTATCAATGACATTGGAGGATTACCACCAAACCCTCAAGATAATGTTGTAATCATTTCCCCTGAAAACAACAAAGCCCCCTCTTCTCAAGAGCACTTCGTGATCACAGATGTCCAAGCCTCTGAATCCGGTATGTATAAGCTTATTCTGCGTAATGAATCTTCATCTAAAAAGCAATTTTGATTATATTTCTGAGATGCAGAAGGGGAATAAATTATCCCCCTTCTGTGTTTCACCTACTTTCTGTGTTTCACCTACTTATTGGAATACGCCAAGCCTTTCGCCCATAGTGTTTTGCGTAAAGTTTTTGACCTGTATAAGGACATCTACGCCATGTACGAAAAACGTACGTTTTTTTGTCTTTATTTCTCATAAAGACTCCTTTTTCGGTGGATGAACCTAGACAGGAAACATTTACAATGATACAATTCCGCGTGTTGTTACAGGTCGCATCTTGTTGTTTCCTGTCTGGTTTTACGTCAGCTAACCGAAACCTGACGTAAACTCTTTATGGGTTTGAGCTGCAACTCAAACCCATTATTGTTGTGATTTAAAATAATTTGTCATGTAATTTATCCTAATCTCTGCTGCTTGTAATGAAACTCCATAGAAATTAGCTACCTCTCTTGGAGTCTTAAATCTTGACATTCCTGAACGTGGCATTAAAAGCTCAGCAGCAAATTGGTTAGCTTGTTTTTCTGCACTGCGATAGACAGGTATTTCATGAGAATTGACTACGCGTTGAAAAGGTAAATTTGTATGTAAAAAAAGATGACCAAGTTCATGAGCAACTGTAAATCTTGCGCGACCATTATCATCGTACGCATCTTTATAAATATCCTCTCTTAAAACAATGAATTTGCCTTGCGGGTCTGTTAAACCACCCACATTTCCAAGTTCTTCCTCATCTGCGATATGTAAACAATATCCTGGTCTCATAGTAGGCAAAATGTATTCAGCAAAATCCATAACTGGGAAAGCTTGGTAATCTAACAATTTCAGTTCTTTTCGAAGTAAATCAGTAAAAAAACCAATTTTCTCCCAACTATAAGGAGGAACTTCGTAATCAATGCTTTTCTTCACCTTCTACTTACCTTTTTTTTCTTTTATTTGTTCCATTAATTTTTTCATTTTTTCTACATCTTCTGGAGAAATGTTATCTATAACTCTAGCAAACATACCAACAAGTTTACCTGTGGATGAATTAGAAGACTTTATTGTAAAACTTTTGCGGCAAGCATCAGCCTCTTGTCTTAAGAGAGAAGCCATATTTTGATCTAAATCGTATAATTCTATGATCTTTTCTTCCATACCAACAGGCACAGATTTTTTGCCAATCTCAACAGAAGATAAAAATGCTACAGATATATCTAATTTTTTAGCCATATCTAAAAGGCGTTCTGCATGATCAATACGGAGTTTCCGTAAGGTTTTACCAAAGGATGTAAGCATCAAATAGAACTCCAAAGGACGGATAATTAATCTTAATAAGTTGAATATATTTTATCTTAAGGTATAAATCAACTCTTTTTTTTACAATAATTACAAATTGCCAATAGCAAAAATTTAAAAATTATCGAAAGTGGCTTGACATTGTGACAGGAGTATGAATAATCGAATCAGGTGCCTAACAAACACCTTAGAACCATAAGCGGATTGGTTACCGAAATAATCAGTCTTCTATACATTAAAGACTTTGACTCATTATATGCTACATGCGTATAATAACATCTGTCGGGTGTGGTTACGCTATACAATACCCTTGCGGGGAAAGTGTAACGACGGACTTATGGCCGTGTTTGTTAGCGCCCGGCACTCTTTTTGAGTGTCATTAACAAACGTCTAACCATAAGGAATTCATTATGAATACTCTTATAGAAATTAGAGAACAGGTTATTGATCAGGAAACTGTTCAAACTGTTAACGCTCGTGATTTGCATGCGTTTTTAGAAGTAGGTAAAGATTTCTCTACTTGGATTAAATATCGCATCAACAAATATAATTTATTAGAAAATCAGGATTATTTAGTTTTCACCAACTTTGGGGAAAACCTCCAAGGTGGTCGTCCTTCTAAAGATTATCATCTAACTTTAAGTGTAGCAAAAGAGCTTTCTATGCTTGAGAACAATAAGAAAGGTAGAGAAGCGCGTTTATACTTTATCAAATGTGAACGGCTTTTGAAACAAGTAGTGACACCACAAGTTGACTACTCCAAACCAGAAGCATTGCTTGGTGTTTTGAATCACTTACAAAGCCAAATCGAGCAGAAAGATCATGTTATTGCTGAATTGACTCCAAAAGCAAAAGCTTTGGAAGGTTTAAAACGCTCTGATGGTTTGTTCGGTCTTATTGAAGCAGCAAAGATGTTAGAGGTGCGACCAAAGGATTTAACGGATTACTTGCGTAAACATGATTGGGTGTATCGACGGGCTCCAGGGGCGCCTCTGTTACCTTATCAGGACAAGATCAAGAAAGGATTCATGGATTGCCCTGCTATTACCATTCAAAGACCGGATGGTACAGAAAAGGTGCTGCCTTCAACAAAAATTACATCCAGAGGATTGGCATGTTTGAGAGAGCAAATCTTTGGGGGTGTGCAATGAAAGTAGATACCAACTTTTTATGCGATTTGTGGATGGCATTGTTTAAGCTTTCTAACCATCGAGGCATTGGAGATGAGGACTGCAATGCTATAGTTGAGGTTATGGAATCGGTCGTAGATGCTCTGGTTTTAAAGCTTCAAGATGACGTGCCCAATATTACAAAAATCTTGGCAATTTTGACAGATTTTGGAGCTTCAGAACTTCCACATCGTATGGATTCTTTGTTGCGAACTTATGAACCAGATTTAGAGAGCCCCATTAAAAAGGTTGCTTAATTAAAAAAACACAACTCCCCTCCCTGTTCTTAAAATGGGGAGTGGTTAAACCCTACATTCAAATTTATTGATTTTGGCAAATTCGTCTGCTTTTTCAGTTTGTAATATACTAACGTCATAAGCAGCTTGCATGTTAAGCCAAAATTCAGCAGTAGTATCAAAAAAATAGGCTAATCTTAGTGCTGTATCGGGAGTCACTGGACTATTTTCAGCAACAATACGTTCTATTCTCGTGCGTGGAACATTTAATGCTTTTGCAAGAGCATAAGCAGAGAGAGCATATTCTTTTAAATATTCCTCTCGTAAAATTTCTCCGGGATGAATCGCTATATAATTTTTCATCTCGACCTCCTACAGATCAATGATAATCTACGATTTCAACTTCATAGGCGCCATTAGAGCGCCATTCAAAACAAATACGAAACTGGTCATTAATACGGATAGAATATTGACCTTTACGCTCTCCTTTCAATGCTTCTAGACGATTTCCCGGAGGACTGCGCAAATCTTTAAGATCAACTGCTTTATCGAGCATAAACAATTTTCTTTGGGCTATACGCACTAGAGTGGTGGGAAAGCCTCTGGGCGGATTGCCTTCTAAAAGATCTTTACACCGCTTATCAGCAAAAGATTCAATCACCAAATCACCTTTATTCGTTCTTTTACGTATCATAACACGATACCAATATAAAGAAAAGGATAAATGTTAAATAACAGGAGCGCCCATGCATCCGAGAGAGACGATAAGGGAAAGCTTTGTTGCTTTGATAAAGGCAGCAAAGACGGCAGCTGGTGACAATGTTTTCAATATGCGTGATTTCAACTTCTCCCCTGAGAACACGCCTGCAATTAATATCTCAACACAAAGTGAAACGATTGAAGATGGCTATGATTATGGAATAAGGCGGCGTGTTTTAACGCTAGATGTTGAATGTTATGCGACATGTGAAGATGGAGCACGTTTTGTTGACCAATTAGCATGGGAAGTGGAGGAGGTTTTCTACGCTAATCCCAATCTCAACAACACAGTTGAGACATGCCGCCTGCAAAATATTGCTTTTGCCTTTGGTGATAATGGCGCCCTAGCGCTCCATGGTGCGATTTTAACCTTTGAAGTCATTTATGTGACCAACATCCCCAACATGGATGAAGAAGAAGGCAATGTAACAGCAAGAATCGTTGAACCTTTCTTAAGCTTTGAACCAGAAACAGGCGTGAGAAATAAAGATAAATACCATAAAATCGAGGTTACTCATGTTAGAGCGGCGCGATAAAGAAATCACAGATCTAAAAAGACGTGTGGCCAATATGGTTGTGGTGGGGAAGATTAGCCATGTCGACCATAAAAACGCACGCTATCGGATAAAAAGTGGCAATCTCGTCAGTGACTGGATTCCAGACACACAAGCCCGCGCCGGTAAAACACGCTCCTATGAAGGGCGCGATGTTGGAGAGCAAGTAGTTGTTATCTCGTCATCAGGGGATTTGTCACAAGGGGTGATTGTTGGTTCACTTCACACCGATGCTAATCAAGCAGCCGATAAAGGCAGCATTCACCGAACGATATACCCTGATGGAACCAGCTTTGAATATGATGATGAACAAAACACTTATGGAATTCATATCAAATCAGGTGGAAAGTTTATCCTGACAATCGCTGATGGTGTGTCACTAAAAGGTGATGGTGGGAATCTAGAGCTTACCGCACCGGAAGGCATAAAGATTGTTTCAGAAAGCGATATAAATTTAAACGCAAAAGGCGGCATCTCTTTGAAGGCTGGTGATGGCATTTCACTGAATTCGAATGATAGTCTCTCTCTTCATTCTGGAAATAATGTTTCCATTCATTCAAGTGGACTAAAGCATAACGGCACCAATGTAGGAGCAACACATGTTCATGGCGGTGTTACTTCTGGTGGCTCTATGACAGGAGGTCCCAATTGAACAGTGGAATGGACCGTACAACAGGAAAGCCATTAACCGGCATTGATCATTTACGCCAATCAATCCTTGATATTTTATCAACGCGGATTGGTTCGCGTGTAATGCGGCGTGATTATGGTTCACGCGTTGCTGAACTCATTGATGCTCCAGTGAATAATGCTTTTGCTGTTGCTCTTTATGCTGCTGTTGCTGAGGCTTTAGACAAGTGGGAACCGCGTTTTAAATTGAAAAAAATTGATTTTAAATGGAGTGAGGCTGAACAAGTTTCTTTGTCCTTTGAAGGCATTTATTTGCCATCCGGTAAGCCCATTACCATGGAAGGATTATTGATAAAATGAATGGAGTACTTGCAAAACCCGAAATCATCACAGAACTTTCTTTTGAGGAAATACGCGCTGCTGCTCTTGCTCATTTAAACGAACTTTTGCCTGAATATACCATTCTTGAAAGTGATCCGGCCGTAAAAGTCATTGAGGCTTTTAGCTATCGAGAGTTGCTTTTAAGACAGCGTATTAACGAAGCGGCACGCAACAACATTCTTGATTTTGCAACCGGTGAATCTCTTGACGCTTTGGGAAACTGGCATGGTCTTGCCCGCATGGAGGGTGAAAGTGACGAGAGATATCGTGAACGCATAGAGCTTCATGCCCGTGGTGGCAATGGTAGCGGGACAGAGCCCTATTACAAGCTTATAGCCTTAACAGCAGATAGTCGTGTTAAGGATGCGATTGTTTACCGTAAAGGCAAAGACCCAACCATCTATGTTGCTCTTTTTGGCAACAATGAAGAAGGAACGGCATCTGAAGATCTCATACAAACAGTCTCAAAAGCTCTTCACAGAAAAAATATCATCATGACCAATGATACAATCATTGTTCACGCTGCTGTCAAAAAAGTAATGGATTTAGAGGCAGATGTTTGGCTGTTACCAGAAACATCTTTGAAAATTCTTACAACAATGGAAACAAATTTAAGAGCAGCATGGAGACAAGAACAAGCCATTGGTCGTGAATTAAGTTTGTCGTGGTGGATTTCAAAACTAATGATTTCTGGTGTCCAAAAAGTCATTGCCATTACCCCAACACAAGACAGTATGGTTTGTGATGAAGAAATTTTATCGATTGGAAAAATCACCTTAAACTTCAAAGGGCGTGCGCGCTAATGGTTGGTTCCCTCCTTCCCACAAACGCGACAGAATTTGAAAAGCGCCTTGCCGATGCTTGCGATTTTCATCAAGATATTGATGGTTCTGTTTTGGGGATTTCACGTTCTAAACTGATCACACGCCCTCCCCGTTTCTTGCCGTGGTTGATTGAAGAATACGGGCTTGGAGAGCTTACGCCTTATGTTCCAAACCTCTATGATCTGATTGATCAAGGGATTCAATGGCAGCGCTTGCGCGGCTCCCTTGCTGCAATAGAGGTGGGGCTTGAATGGCTCCAGATTACAGCACGCTTTACGCCCGCATGGACGGGGCGGATATGGTGGAATTCCTTTCAACTTGATTTTGATCAGTTGCCTGAACGGAAAAGCCTTGAAGCCATTGAAGCAATTACCGACCTTTCCAAAAGTTTGCGCTCTGATTTTCGTCGTGGTGTTTATGGTTATGATGTTCAAGCCATGGAAGGCAATATGTCACGCCTTGATGACAGCATGTTGGAGTATGAAAGTGGTGTTAGCTTAACAGCTGGGGGCACTTTGTTTTCCTTTGGGCGCACAACAGAGATAGAGCACGTTCTCTTAAGAGAAGAAGGCAGGCTTATTGGTAATTGGATAGATGATGGGGATGAAGAGTTAAGCTGGGACCAAATCGATTACCCATGGGACATGGCAAATTTTCCGTGGTGTTCGGTCAAAAAACATGAACGCGATATGCTGATGGCAGAGTGGTTTCATGGTCGCACGCTTTATCTCGTGTTAAGAGACAGCCAAGATGCCGTGATTGGGTATCAAAGATGCTATGCTGTAGCGCCTGTCGAACAGGCTTTGGAGGGGGTTTACAGCCATTCAGGCGGCAGATTCCAGCCCTCCCCGATGGGCACAGCGCTTTTTCTAGCTGCACGAACAGATTTTCACGATGTTGATGGGAAACAAGCAGCATTTGTTTCAATTTTGGTTCACGCTACCCCCGCAGAAAACATAGCGGTTGGCAAGCTTTGGTTGGAGCCTGATGAACTCAATGGCGGTGTCGAGATACTCAAAACGCCAATTAATATTCCTTTGCGTGCCGATGTTCGCGAACAATTCAAGATTTTATTGAGGTTTTAATATGAAGCATGAAAGTGGTTTACCCTTTGCAATTGACAGATCTCGCGGCAAAGAGGAACAACAAAGTGTTGTCTTTTATGGCACGCGTCCCTTTATTCAAAGTGGTGAACTCAATGAAGTTCAAACCATTATAAGGGGACGGCATGACCGTTTGGGGCGCCTTGTGGCACAAGAAGGAGACCGCGTTGAACGAGCAGATGCGTTTGTCAACAAAGATACGCAAACAGTGACTTTAACGGATGGCAAGATTTATATCGCAGGCGATATTTTCCCCGTTGCACCAGCTGTACTCAACAATGTTGCCATGATTGGGCGCTTGGAAATTGGTGTGAAGTTGCAAAAAAAATGGGTGACATATGAGGATGATCCAGAGCTGTTGGGGAAAATTCCTGGCACCTTGGCAGAAGGAGAGCCTGGAGCCGCACGCGAAACAGCAAAGCTTGTTTGGGCACTCAAAGAGGATGCTCAGAGTGGCACTTTCTTTCCCGTTTATATTTTACAAGATGGTGTTCTGATTGATCAAAAATCACCCTCATTGCTTGAACCCGCCATGCAAGCTATTGCGACGTACGACCGTGCCCATGGGCATTATATCGTGAGTGGCTGCCGTGTGAGCGCATTGGGAGCAAATAACGGTTGCCAAGTGTTTAGTATTCAAGAAGGAGAAGCCAATATCAATGGCTTTAAACGCAAACGCTTAGCCGCCTTGCGCCATGAAGAGCCAGAGGATTTTTCGACAAGCGTTGTTCCAAGCGAAACGCATATTTTTGCGCCTCCAAAAGGGAAAACAAGTTTTACCTTTAAACCCTATTATTTTCCTATTGCTGATATTCAGTCTCTTTTGTTGACAAAAGAAAAAACCGTTAACGTCACCCGTGGTGCCGTTGCCGCTGGGCGTGATGGTGTTCCTGATAAAAGCATCACCGCGTTTATCAAAATCGTTCAAGGAAGCAAGGAATTTAAAGAAGGCACAGATTTTAAAAAAACCGGAGACACCATTGATTGGGCACCCGTGGGAGACGAACCTTTAGCAGGGAGTAGCTATAAGGTGACTTACCGTTACCGCGCAAAAATCACGGCTGATAAAGTAACAGCACAGGAAATCACTGTCTCAGGTGGGGCGCAAGGTGGTGATATTATCGTCAGTTACACTTACAAATTGCCCCGCATTGACCGTATAGGTCTCAATACAGGGGGCAATGTGGTTTACATCAAAGGTATCTCGGCAGATCACCCCATGGCACCAAGTGTTCCTGATGATGTGTTGTCCCTTGCAACGATCACCAACAATTGGCTTGAAACGCCGGTTGTGGTCAATGATGGAACGCGTGTTGCCCCCTATGATGAGATGTGGCGCTATTTTCAACGGGTGCTCTCGCTTGACCGTCTCATGCAATTAGAGCGTATTAAAAGCAATGTTGACTCTAAAGAACCTGTTGCCAAAAAAGGCATGTTTGCTGATCCCTTTCTTGATGACTCTTACAGAGATGAAGGCTTTCAACAAAGCGGTGCTGTAGGCAATGGCATTTTACAGCTCGCCATTGACCCAATATTCTATACCGCTCCTTTAAAAGCGCCTGTTACGCTTGACTGGACAAATGAAGTGATCATTGCGCAAGAGTTGACAACCGCTTGCGAAAAAATCAACCCTTATCAAAATTTTGCACCCCTGCCTGGTACAGTAACCCTCACACCCGCGACAGACTTCTGGCACGAACAGCGCACCGATTGGCTCTCGGGTATCACCAATCAGATCATCATGGGCAGGAACCGTGGCAGAACTATTCGTAACACAGAAGTGCGTGATGACTTGGTCAATGAGACTCAAGAGCAAATCGATTTTTTGAGACAAATTACCCTTTCCTTCAAAATTGAAGGTTTTGGCAAGTGGGAACAATTAGAAAGCCTCACTTTTGATGGTGTGAATGTCTTGCCGAATTATCTCATTTTTGCCGATTCTTATGGCGCCATTGAGGGCACTTTTAAAATTCCACAAAACATTACCGCTGGTACAAAAAATGTTGTGGCACGAGGCAGAGGTGGAACAATTGCAACAGGTCTTTTTACTGGTCAAGGTGTGATTGATGTGAAAGTGATGCGGCGCACCACCACGGTGAAGATATGGACGCAAGTTGACCCACAAGCGCAAGTTTTTACCCCCGATGAAACACGGCAAATAACAGGGATTGACTTTCATCTTTGCAAAATCGGTAATCATAACCATGATTTGGTGATTGATTTGGTCACCACTGAAAACGGTTATCCGACCGCCGATATCCAAGCACAAAGCTTTTATTCCATGAAGGGCGCAAAAACTGGTTGGGCAGAGGCACGCTATGATGTACCACTCCTTGTCCCCGATGACCGCTTAACGGCTTTCGTTATCAAGACAGATGATGCTGATCATTCCGTCTCTTTAGCAAAGCTTGGGGATTTTGATGCAGAACACCAGAGATACGTCTCAAGCCACCCTTACGTGACCGGTCCACGCTTTTCTTCTGTCAATGCGCAAAGCTGGACAGCCCATCAAGATGAGGCTTTAGCCTTTCGTGTGTTGGCAGCCCGCTACACACAAACAGAAAAAACCATTGATCTTGGCACTTTTGACCTTGTGGACTGCTCTGATTTGCAAGTACGCGCGGCGATTGAATTACCTTCAAGCGATTGTTCTGTCATCTTTGAAATTGAACGAAACAATGGCACGGTTTATCAACTCCTACCCTTTCAATTGCTAAGCCTTACCGAATATATCAGTGAAAAGGTAAAGCTTCGTGCCATTCTCAAAGGCACCGAAAAGCTCTCACCTATCTTGTTTGCTCCTGTCCAATTGATTGCAGGAAAGATCCATAAAACAGCCACTTATGTCACCCGTGCTTTTTCCTTTGGAGAAAAGGCAAGGCTGACCAGTTATATCAAAACCTTTTTACCGGGCGGTGCAACCTTCTCACTCGAGATGCAACTGGATGATGGTGCTTTCACCCCTTTGAAACTCGACGAAACAGAGCAGTTATCCGAACCACTTTGGACAGAGCGCAAATTTGTAAGCAGCGACAAAACAGCCAAACAAGCGCGCTTAAAACTCACCCTTACCGGCGGACCAGCGGCACGGTCAATGGTGAGTGATTTTGGCGCCGGTATATTGTGATGGGAGAACAGAGATGACCAAAACCAAAAAACTCGACATGGAATTGCCTAAAGAAGGACGCTTTATCAGTTCTGAATTCCCAATCTTGCGGGAAAACTTGACAAAAGTTGATCAAGCCATTGTTGATATTGAGGAAAAGGTAGACGAAAAAGTACCTTCAAAACACACGCATAGCATAAGTGATGTTGCAGATCTTGAAACAGCCCTCAATGGCAAAATGGCAGCGGATAAAACCTTCTCATTTGCTGATTTAAGCGATATCGAAGGCGCAAAAGATGCTGCCAACAATTATGTTCTCTATAAATCAAGCAACAATAACTTCACTTTTGGCAGTGCTGTCTCACTGTTAGGAACGCACCAGCATAAAACAGAAGATATTGTTGGATTGGATGAATTTAGAGCCAAGATCAATGAAGATCTCACAAGCTATGGGCGCCTCACAAGCCCAAATGAATGGCAAAGTTATAATAAATTTACCAGTAAAGTTACTATAAATGGTGGTTTAGAACTGTTGGGTAATTCGTCGTTTAATCTCACCCATAATGGTGAAGTGGTCACAAGTTTAAGTGCAACGGGAAGCATGTTGAAAGGACCGCTGAAAGTGGATGGTGACCTTATTTATACCAAATCACAAGTGGATGCAGCTATCTTAGCAGAAACAAAAAAGATCTTAAAAAAAGCTTTGAGTAATAAAGTCATTAATTGGTCTGCGCTTGTTGATGCTGAGTTACTTTATACACAGGATGGGAAAATTCAATGGCCAGATTGGGTAACCGATAAAACCAAAGTAGAAATCCAAGCATGGGGCGGTGGAGGTAGTGGTGGTTCCTCTTGGTCTTATGGTGATGGTGGAGGAGGAGGAGGCGGAGGTTGTTCCGTGTGGTATGGCTATAAATCCAGTTTAAACGGGCATGAGGATATCATCATTGGTAAAGGAGGAACTTCTGTTGCAAAGCATGGTGCGACAGGAAACTCTGGAGGAACAACAACCGTTGGAAAGAATTTTATTACCGCTACAGGAGGACATGGTGGTGGGGGTGCTTATTATAGTATATCAAGGGGAAATACTTATTACTATTCAGGCACTGGTGGAACTGGGGGCATTGGTGGAAATTTTGGTTGGGCAACAGATGATCTCCTAGGACTTGCCAAAGGAGGAAATGGTTATGCTGGGACGAAAGGAATTGAAGGAGACACAAGTGGTAACGGAGGTGATGCTGGAGGCGATACATCAAGGGGAGGTGGTGGAGGAACGGCAGATGGTAGCTTTCCTTCAGGAAAAGCAGGACGTGGTTTTGGGGGCGGAGGTGCCGGTGCTAGTAGGGATGGATATGACAGCGGTGCTGGAGCTGATGGCGCTGTTCTTATAAGATTATGGAAAGATTAAATACAAAACTAAAAATAGCACAAGTCAAATGGATAGCTGTTGTATAAGCAGGCTTATATGTTTTTAAGTCCTTTAAAGCCCTTTGAAAGGGCTTTTTTTGACTGACAGTGTCAGTCTTATGGAGCATGGTGATGCTTGTTATAGTCTCTTCATTGATTTGGAGAGCAAGATGGCAATAGAATTTAAATTTCGTATTCACTTTATTAAGAATGGCAAGGGATCTAAGTTTTTAGCAATATTTGATCAGACAGCCGTTGGTATGGTCGTAAAATCATTGATGTTAACGTGCAAATTTATCCCCTCCATACACCTATTCTTCTCTTTACGCACGATGTGGAGAAACAGGATAGTGTTCTGTTTCATAAGCTTCAATTAACAAAACAAGAGTTTTCATTCTATCAAATTCTGGAGTATTCTCTTTAGGTTGCTTGTCAAACATTGCAGACACAATTTCTAAAGCTTCTTGGTAATCTCTCTCTGTACAAATTGGTTTGATATTCATTTCTTAAATTACACAGTATTGATGTTATACTGTTTAGATTGTAATGGTTTTTAAGTTAATTGCAAAGAAGACTATCTATGACTATACGCAATCCTAATCGTTGTCCTACTCATCCAGGAGAAGTTTTAGCAGATATTATTCCTGAAACAGGCAAAACAAAGTCAGAAATTGCACAAATGCTCGGTATATCACGCCAACATCTCTATGATATTTTAAATGCCAAAAAGCCTGTCTCTCCTTCTCTTTCGGCTTGTCTTGGCAAAATGTTTGGGAATGGAGCTGCCATATGGTTACGTATGCAAGCCAATTATGATGCGTGGCATGCTGAACGTGAAACAGATGTTAGCAAAGTTCCAATACTCCACGCTGTTTGACTTTGTGACTCAATCTCTAGAGACTTTTCCAAGTGGTTTTATTGCTTTAACTTCTTTAATTTTAAGTGCAATTTTACGAACGAAAGCGAGGCTAAAACGCCCTTGTGGTTTTAAATCTTCAAAGTCAAACAAAGATTCGCAAGGAACAACATTAAATTCATCAACACGCACCCAAGATTGCTTTTGCAACCCCGCACGTCTACATTCTATCTCAGGTACTTTTAAGCTATATTGTAAATTAATAGGCTCCTGAGAAGTAATAGGAAACAAAAAAATATGGCTTTCAGTTTTAACCATAACACAGGAAGGACGCGCTTTACGTCCTGAATGTTCACCTTTTTGCGCTTGTTCGTGCCATAAATAATAATATTGAACAACATCCCCTGCTTTAAACATGTTCATCACTATTCAAAATGTCATCTAAACCACGATCTAAATCGTCTAATATATTTTGCGGTGCATCTGCATAAACAAAAGATTGTGCACCAGAACGTGCTTTTATTAATTCATGATATAAATCAACAGGAAGCATAATGATTTTTTCACGCCCTCGCTTTGTCAAAGCTACAGGTGTAGACATAGCCTCGTCTAAAATATCGCCTGCCCCGCGGTTTACATCTGTAAAACTATATTTTTTCATATGCACATCCTATCTTTAATGTATAATACGTATTATACGTACAATATGTATTATGTAAAGATATTTTACGGCATTAACCACCTCCCCGCCTAAAAGACGAGGAGATAAAATCATGTTTTTAAAGTTAAGCAGCTTTTACAACAGGGCTTGCTAAAACGCGCTTAGCTTCTTCAACAAGCGTTTTATAATGTTTGCTCTCTTCTGCTAGTGTAAAGGCTTTAACAAGATGCATGTGAAGCGGTCCATAAATGTAAACAGCTTTTTCAGTAGGTCCCATTTCATCCCAGTTGCTTGGAAAATCAAAACGTGTATCACGGTCACTATCAATTAACTGGTTTTTAAAATCATAGAAAGCTTTTACAAGCGCTTTTTTGAATGCACGCACCGTATCATTGTTACGCATATAGGTCATGAGTAGAGTGGCTTGTGGTTCGTTGAGGATAGCAACTTCTCTCTTTTTACCGCCTTTACCGTCTCTTTTACTCACTTGGATTTCAAATCCAAGTGAACCAAACTCTTCA
Source organism: Bartonella sp. TT67HLJMS (assembly GCF_042193375.1). Lineage (NCBI taxonomy): Bacteria > Pseudomonadati > Pseudomonadota > Alphaproteobacteria > Hyphomicrobiales > Bartonellaceae > Bartonella > Bartonella sp. TT67HLJMS. The sequence continues at coordinate 166,717 of NZ_JBHILP010000004.1, read as the reverse complement.
AAATCCTTACGATTATTGCGTACTAACTGTATAACTGTTTTATGCGTATTACCCACACCCTCTGCAATTTTTAAAGAAGTTGTAACAGCAATACCAGCATTGTTGATTGTCACTAAATTGTTCATGATGAACTCCTAATGGTCTTAATGTCTCTATTGACACCCCCAAGGGTGCCGGGCGTTAGAAACACGGCCATTAGTCCGTCGCTATGTCTTCCCCTCGTGAGAAGGTATTGTATAGCATAGCTACACCCGACAAAATCGTTATATGCCAATAATAGCATAAAAGACAATCAGTATTTTAAATGCATGGGAGAGATCTTACGTGACCTATCCGCTAATGGTTTAGTGTTTCTAGCACTTGTGATTCGAATAACATGAGGGTTTATTAGTGTCAATATGCTTTTAAAAAATTATTTCACATATTGTTGTTTTCAAAGGATCGCATTTGAAATGCTACCCTTTACTATTCACTCGCATTTGAAATGCGAGTGAACCAAAATCCTTATGATTTGCTGTTTTAAAGGGCGCGATTTCAAATCCAACCCTCATTTTTTCCCATTCATTTTCATTCACCCCTCATTTAAAGGAGCATAAAGTATGGCAAAAGGTTTTCTACACGGTGTTGAAGTTGTCGAGGTTGACGACTGCACCCGTCCCCTTCGCGCGGTACAATCGGCAGTTATCGGAATTGTTGGCACAGCACCTGATGCCGATGACCGAGCATTTCCTCTTAACACACCCGTTTTGGTAACGGGTTCTCTTTCACAAGCCGCTAAACTGGATAAAACGGGTAAGCGTCAAGGTACCTTACCCAATGCCCTTGATCTTATTTTTAAACAAGTAGGAGCAATTGTCGTTGTCGTGCGTGTGAACGAAGGTGACAATGAAAATGCAACACTCACCAATGTTCTAGGTGGTGTGAATGCAAATGGCGCTTATGAAGGCGTCCATGCTTTGATTGGAGCGGGGTCCATTGTGGGACAAACACCACGCATTCTCATCGCTCCAGGCTTTACACACAAACGCCCTTCCAGTGTGAATATTGAAGAGAATGGAACTGGTGCAACTGCCAACCCCGTCGCAGCAGAACTCATTGGCATTGCAGAGCGTCTGCGTGCTATTGTGGTGCTTGATGCACCAAACACAACAGATGAAGCAGCCCTTAGCACAGCAAAGGATTTTGATTCAAAGCGCGCTATTATCGTTGACCCGTTTGTAAAAGTGAATCGTGATGGAAAAATCTTAGAACAGCCAGCAAGTGCAGCAGTTGCTGGTGTCATTGCTAAAACTGATTTTACACACGGTTTTTGGCATTCTCCTTCAAACAAAGTGATTAATGGCATTGTTGGCACTGCGCGCCCCATTGATTTTTCCATTGGTGATCGATCAAGCCGCGCTAACCTTCTTAACGAACAAAACATCACAACAATTATCCGCGAAAATGGTTATCGTCTTTGGGGGAATCGCACCCTTTCAAGCGATACAAAGTTTGCTTTCTTATCGGTGGTGAGAACCGCAGATATGATCAATGACGCCATTTTGCGCGGGCATCTATGGGCTGTCGACCGCAATATCAAAAAAACCTACATGAATGATGTCAGTGAAAGCGTCAATGCCTATTTGCGTGATTTAAAAGCACAAGGCGCCATTCTTGGTGGGCGTTGTACGCCTGATCCAGAGTTGAATACAGCAAGCGCTATTGAAGGCGGCAGAGTCTATTTCAATGTCGAATTCACACCAACAACACCAGCAGAACACATCACATTCCGTTCACGCATTGTGAATGATTATTTAGAGGAGATTTTTTAATGGCTATCCCCGTTTTACCAAGAGTTTTGAAATATTTTAACATTTTTGTCGACGGCATTCCCTATCAAGCAAAATGTGAAAGCGTAACATTACCGAATTTGAACTTGGTTGTTGAAAGTTATCGTGGCGGAGGCATGGACTCCTCCATTGAAGTTGATCTTGGTCTTGAAACTCTCACACTTAGCATGACCATTTCTGATTGCTCTCCAGAGTTAATGGCACTGTTGGGGCGCACTGATGTCGACATTTCATTACGAAGTTCAATGCAAGCGCAAGGCACACCCGCAGAAGGTGTTGTCATTACCATGAGAGGACTATGCAAAGGCTTTGAAATGGCAGAATGGCAACCGGGGAGCAAAGCAACATCCACAGCAACATTCACATTACAGTATTTCAAATATGTCCAGAAGGACGTTGAAATTGTTGAGATAGACGCCCTCAACCTCATCAGAAAATTCAATGGCGTCAATCAATTAGCAGATCATAGAGAAAACATAGGATTATAAAAATGACAGTACAAACAAGCATTACACATAAATTACTTGTACCGGTTACCTTTGAAGGAAAAGAGCATACCGAAATCACCTTACATCGCCCCAAAACAAAAGATGTGCAAGCAATCGACAAAAAAGAAGGCATAGAGCAAACAATTGCTATGGTTGCACGCCTTTCTGGATGGGCACATGAAGCGGTTGGAGAACTCGATATTAATGACTTGTCGAGCATTGGAGAGATTTTAGAGTCTTTTATCAAGCGGCGGGATACCTCGACTGGGAAACTGCCGCGAAACTCATAGCCGATATTGCCATTGTTTTTCATTGGTCCCTTTCAAAGATGATGGAAATGGAACCGCAAGAACTCATATTCTGGCGAAAACAAGCAGTAGAAAGGTATAAGACAAAATGAGTGAAAAAGTTGCTGATGCAAAGGTGAAACTGTCTCTTGAAGACAAACTCACCGCGCCTCTTAAACGTGTACAAAAAAAATTCGATACATTGTCTAAAACACTCTCACATAGTTTGGGTATTCCGCGCTTTTCTGCTGCTGTCAAAAACATGACAAAAAGCCTTCATGGCGTTCAAAGTGCTCTTGGAGTGGCGGCAAGCCGTGCTTCGGTCTTTACCGGTGTCTTAGGGCTTGCTGGTGGTGGTCTTGTGGCAAGTGTAGCTGCCCTCACCATGAAAACCATGCATCTGGGAGATAGTCTTTATCACGCATCACACCATTTAAATATGAGTGTTGCATCACTTCAATTATGGGGTGATGCAGCCGATAATTCAGGCACTTCTGCCGAACTTTTTCAACAATCCTTAGCGGTTTTAAATAGGCGTTCAGCACAAGCCTATGCTGGACAAAAAAGAGGCTTGATGGGCTTTGAAGCACTTGGCATTTCTGTCAAAAACACTTCTGGAAAACTCAAATCCACTTCTGTCTTGTTAGAAGAAATTACCGACAAGATGAGTAAGATGAAAAATCAAGCACAAAGACAGCATATTGCCGCTCTGCTGTTTGGGGGCGATGGTAAAGAAATGGCGACCATGCTTGCACAAGGCATGGCACCCATTAAAGAACTGTTTGCAAAGGCGCGAAAAGGAAAATGGCTCATAGGTGCCGATGTTGCACGCTATGCAGCAGATTTGAGTGATAAGCTTGGTGCTTTTAAGAAAAAAATAGGCGGTATCGCGAGCTTTATTGGCGCCCGTTTCATGCCCGTGATTAATGATATGATTGACGGTTTTTCAAAGTTGATTGATGAAAACCGCGACCTCATTCAAACAACCGTTGCGAGCTGGGCAAAAACCTTAAGAAAAGTCCTTAATGATTTGCTTAATCCTACCTCCGATTTAAGAAAAGGCATCAGTGATCTCACAGAGAGAATTAAAGGCTGGTTCCAATGGCTAGAACCTCTGATTGGTGAAATAACCCTTTTCAAGGTAGGACTTGTGGCACTTGGTTCGTTCATTTTTGGTCCACTCATTGCCGCATTAGCAGCCGTAGGAACAGCGTTTGTTAGCCTTGGTATCACAATTATGACGACACCTATCGGTTGGTTAATGGGTGGCATTGCAGCGCTCTTCGTCCTCTATCAATATTGGGACAAACTCAATGGTTGGGTAGCAGCATCCTTAGCTGCAGTTGGAGCAGTTCTTACTGGGGCATTCATTTCGGCAATGGCACCGGCTGCTTCCGCAATTGCTGGTCTTGCTGTAACTCTTGTAGCTTCACTCATTCCAGCAATAACTGCCGTTAGTTCTGCTTTTATATCGCTTGGTATCGCAATCATGACCACTCCTATCGGCTGGATCGCTGGCGGCATAGCAGCCCTTGTTGGAGTTGGATATCTGCTCTACAAAAATTGGGATACGGTAGTAAGCTTCATAAGTAACTTGTGGAATTCTTTTGCGAGCTTATGTAGTAACGTTTTCAATAACCTCTTGACGCTCTTTAAAAACTTTTCACCGCTCTCTTGGATTTCAAAAAAAATCAATGCATTGATTGAGTGGCTGTTTAGCATCGATTTAATGGAAGCAGGTTCCAATCTCATTGGTAGCTTGTGGGACGGCATCAAAAGCCAATGGAATGCTCTGTCTGATTGGTTTGGCGGCATGATAAGCAAATTAACCAGCTGGATGCCTAATTGGATGAAAAAAAAGCTAGGCTTTAATGTTTCAATCAACAAAACTTCAACCCAGACCATTAAAACCTTTACCAATGAAACCAATGCACGGGCAAAAAAAATGCTGGATACAGTAGTGGTTACAAACACCCCGCCTGAAAAACGCAAGAGTGGTTTTAATACAAGTGTCGTTGAAACAGGACAAATGCAGGCAACAAATAAAGTGGGTGCCTTTAAAGCTCCAAAGCCAATTACGGTTCATAAACCTGTTGAAGTAGATGCCCGTGTAACCATTACAAATCTAAATATTTCAGTACCAAATGGTCTCAAAGACGAAATCAGAGACGCTGTCAATCAAGCACTTGAACGCTATGCAAAACAGCAACGTTTAGCCATAGCCTCTAGCCTTTCGGATTAAATACCATGATGTTAGCTTTGGATGGTTTTATTTTTTCGATTGAAACAGCAGCTTACCAAACACTTGATATGTCTTATGGTGTTCCATGGGTGGAGCAAGGGCGATTGGGGAGAAAGGCTGCTCTTCAATTGCCTGCTGTTGCAAATGCGGAATTTTCTTTAACTGGCGTGATTTATCCAGATTTCAAAGGTGGTCACAGACAGCTCGAATATTTGCGACAAATAGCGCATATGGGACCTCACATTCTTGTGACCGGTCAAGGCAAAATCTTAGGTAAGTTTGTCATTCTTTCTGTAGAGGAAAAACAAAGCGTTTTTCATCATAACGGCACCCCCAAAAAACAAGAATTTACGATAAAGTTGAGAGAATATGGTGAAGACCTATGAGTGACCTTATATATGACCAAAGATGGCGATATGGTGGATGCCATTTGCTGGAAATACTATGCCAAAGGTCAACAAGCGCTTGCTGTTGAACGCGTCTATGCAGCGAATTTGGGGCTTGCAGACTATGGACCCATTTTAAAAGCAGGCATCACCATAGTTTTGCCGTCCCTCCCCTATCCGAAAGCCACACCAGTGATCAGAATTTGGGGTAGCAAATCATGAAACCTTTTTGCATGGTTCTGGCAAATGGAGAAGACATCACCAAAACGCTCATGGATTATGTTTTATCAATTGAAATTACCGATGAAGCAGAAAACAAAAGTGATCGTATCACTATAGAGCTTGATGACCGTGCGCGTGACAGTGATAACGGCTTTCTTGATATTCCTCTTATCGGGACAGTTATTTCCATAACACTTGGCTATGAAGGCGGGAAAAACCGCGATATGGGAGCCTATCTGATAGACGAAATTTCTGTAAGCAGCCCACCGCAAAGCTTAAGTGTTACAGGACGCGCCGCATCAATGAACACGTCTTACAGAACCCCAAAAAGCCAATCCTACCACCAGAAAACCCTTGGCAGTATTGTTCAAGAGATAGCAGAGCGTAATGGCTATACACCAAAGGTTGATCCTTCTCTTGCAAAAATCGTTGTGCGTCACATTGACCAAACAGCTGAAAGCGATATGGCTTTTGCTACACGCCTTGCAGAAGAATATGATGCGGTAGCAAAGCCCGTTGATGGCAAACTTGTGCTCGCCAAACGGGGTGAAGGCAAAGCCATCACCGGTGAAACACTCCCTATTGTTGTTATTCATGAGAAACATTGCACCTCTTGGGATTTTAAATACAGCGCACGAGATGAAGCAGCTGCAGCCAATGGCTTAGAAACGGATGTGGGGGACGATCAAAAAGCTGCAGCTGATGCACGAGAACCAGAAGAGATTGATGATGATGAAAACTTTATCCATATGGATGACAATGACAGAGCAACACCATCATCATCTGAATCGGAAAAAGCAGAAACAACACCTGAGAAAGAAGAAGACAAAGAGAAAAAAGGCGGTGTTCTCGCAACCTATCATGATATCCGCAGTGGTGAAAAAAAAGAAGTCAAAGTTGGTAACCCACCGTTCCATGAACTCAAATACACCTACCATAACCAATCAGAGGCTGTTGCGGCCATTGCTGCTTATCGCAATAAATCATCACGCGGTAAGTCTTCTTTCTCATGTGATATCGGTGGTGATCCGTTTGTGCAAGCAGAAGCAAAGCTTGTTCAAGAGCCCCCTTTCCGCCCCTATATTCCAGCAGAATGGCGTATCAAAAGTGTTAAGCACAAACTTGATAAAACGAGTGGTTACACCACAAAAATAGAGTGCGAACTTTTTGATAAAGCGCAAGAAGATGCGGCTGGAAACGTTGCAAACACAACACCAGACAAGGATGATACCCTTGATCCAAACGCTCCACCAGACGCATGTGATGAAGGTGAAGGCGTTATCCATATGGATGAAGAGGATACATGATAGGTTATAAACTAGATGTAGAGCCCCTCATTAAAAATGATTGCTTAAATACCTCCCTTCCCCATCTTTAAAGGTGGGGAGTGGAACTAAAGTTACACGTGTGGAACTGGTCGTTCAAGAGGCTGTACAGCCAAACGAAACCCCATGGTACGCAGTAAAGCATTCAAGCTGCGGAACTCTGGATTACCTTTTTCTGAAAGTGTACGGTAAAGTTGTGTTGGGTTCAAGTTGGCTGCTTTAGCTACAGCTTGAACACCACCATAAGCTTTGGCCATTTGGCGTAGAGTTACAAGCAGCTCACCCTGATCACCATCTGCTAGGATTGCATCAAGGGTAGCTGCTGCCAACTCAGGATCATCACGGAATATTTCTGCCATTGCATCATCATGGTTACGGTCTTTCATTTTTGCACTCCTTTAATCTTCACGGTTTTGCCAATCACGCCAGCAAGCACATGCACGAGTGATATCAGTCTCTTGTGTTTTTTTGCTGCCACCGCATAATAGCAACAATACGGTCTTTCCAGATTGGACATAATAAACTCGGTAGCCAGGACCAACATTAATACGCAATTCATGAACACCCTCACGAAGCGGCTTGAAATCGCCAAAGTTTCCCTGCTCTAAACGATTAAGGCGGCGAATAATTGCAGTTTTAGCCTGCATATCACGGAGCTTTCGCAGCCAATCAGCTATCAAGTCTTTGCCATCAGAAGTAAGGTAGTGACGTATTTCAAACATGATGTATATTCGTTTATAAACGAATATTTGTCAAGAAAGAAATTAAAAGTTGAGAAAAAATCTTCTTTTATTCCAATGAAAAAGTGACATGAAGCTTAACCAAGCTATCTTTCCGAATGAAAAAGATGTCAATTTTTTAATCCAGCTCTGCTTTTTGCGGAGCTTTTTTTATGGAGAAGCATATGCGAAAAATATCATCAGAAGGACTAGCACTTATCAAACAATGGGAAGGCTTGCGTTTAAACGCCTACAAAGATACCATTGGGGTGTGGACAATAGGCTATGGACATACAAACAATGCTGGAAAGCCTTTTGTTTATGAAGGCATGACCATCACGGAAAAGCAAGCAGAAGAACTTCTTTGCCAAGACTTAAGACAATTTGAAAATGTCGTTGAACGCGCTGTTACAGTTTCATTAACAGATGAACAATTCGCGGCGTTAGTGTCGTTTTGCTATAATGTAGGAACAGGAGCCTTTTGTAACTCGACACTGTTAAAAAAGCTCAATCAAGGTGAATATGAAGCTGTCCCTGCCGAGCTACAGAAATGGACCAAAGCAGGCGGGAAGCGTCTTGAAGGTCTCGCACACCGGCGTGCGGCAGAAACAGGCTTATGGGCAAAAGGGGCTTATGTTTCCTCCAATTATCAAACAGTAGAAACGCAAGCACCAACGGGGGTTTTCAAAGCAGAAGCACTTGCACCGATTATTGGTTCTTTTTCTGGGCTTGGTGGTTTGTTAGCAGGCAATGGACCCATCCAATGGGCTTTGGCAACCATTATGGTTTTAGCCGCATGTGCTGGTATTTTCTTTGTTGCTAAACGCTTTCAGGAGCATCGTCTATGATCTTATGGATAAAAAGAAATCTGATGCTAACAGGTGCGGCTTTAGCCGCTTTTTTTATTGCATTAGCAAGAGCTTTTACTCTTGGGAAAAAAGCAGAGCAACAAAAGCAAACAGAAAAAGCTTTAAAAGCAGCCACAACACGTCTGGAGGTGGAAAGTGAAGTTAATCAAAAAAGTGATGCTGATGTGCGTGCTGCTCTCTCTGATTGGTTGCGCGACAAATAAATATGCTTCTTCTTGTGTTGGCTGGTTGCCAATTTATTTAAGCCGGAAAGATCTGAACACCATCAGTTCAAACTTAGCAAGAGAGATCTTAAAGCACAATAATCTAGGTGAACGCTTGTGTGGGTGGAAACATGGCTAGAAAAAAAACACAAGACGATATAGAGCTTACAGAAGCAGAAAAAGAAATACTTCAAGAAATCATCATGACCTACAAAAGTGTAAAAGTGATGTCTCGTTATACGAAATGGATTGTACTCATTATACTCTTATTAGCGCTTGATTTTTCACGTATTATGGATGCGTTTGTAAGTATTTTTACACAAAAACCAAATATCCGACTCTAAACATACTCTGAGACGCGCGAAATTCTTTAGAAAATGGATTCTTAAATTTGCTCGTCTCATGGAGACGATAGACAATGTCTTCTTCCATTTAAAACAGTGGATTTCAAAGAATTAATCTTTGAATTAATTGTTTCATGAATTTAAAGCTTCTAATAAACTGTATTTGATATGAACAGCTTCGAAATTTTAATCCTTTAAGGATGAAGAGGAAGTCAAATCTTTGTAAAACGACACAATTGATTGTCTTTTATAGATTAGAGTGGATAATGAGAACAAATTTAAGTGGCCGCGTAAGAAATACATCTTTACCAGAAAATCATGCTCTACTGCCTCTTTTTGAAGCAGTTGTAAATTCTATTCATTCCATTGAAGAAATAGGAAATGATTTTTCCTCACGCTACATTATAGTTTCAGTCATAAGATCGAAGCAAGCTTCACTACCACTTGAAAAAGATACTGAAAAACGAAACAAAACACAAATTATAGGTTTTAAAGTAATCGATAATGGTACAGGCTTTAATGATTATAATTTTCAATCATTTGAAACTTTAGACTCAGATCATAAAATAAAAAAAGGTTGCCATGGTATAGGACGACTTTTATGGCTTAAAGCTTTTGATAATATAAAAATCCGGAGTATTTATGAAACAGATAGAGGATTAAAAGGGCGTGAATTCTTATTCGACGCTGTTCAAGGTATAAAAGCATTACACGAATTTCAAGATAATTGTACAAAGAGAGAAACTGTTGTTGAGTTAACAGGTCTACAACAAAAATATAAAAATCATATTCCTAAAAAGCTACAATCTATTGCAAAAGCACTCTTAGAACATTGTCTCTGGTATTTTGCAAGAACCGGTAGTTGTCCCTCTATAACTATTGAAGATGACTCAGAAAAGATATTATTGAATGATCTATATGAACAATGCATGCATGGAGCCGTTTTTAATGAAAAAATAATAATAGAAAAGTATAACTTTTCTATTATGCATCTTAAATTTAGGTCCTTACCTTTAGAAAACCAGGCTTTATATTTTTGTGCCGCCAACAGAGTTATCACAAAAGAAGGATTATCTCATAACGTTCCTGGTATTCATGCAAAACTGCAAGATGATATAGGTGAATTTATCTACTCTTGCTACGTAAGCTCTCCTTTTTTGGATGAAAGAGTACGTGCTGAAAGAATAGGCTTTGATATTCAAGAAAATACTGAAGGGTTACTAGAGAAGGTAGAGATATCATTTGATAAAATACGGAAAGCTGTAGTCCCTAGTATTCAAAAATACTTAGATAAAGAATTAAAGCAAAACATTCAAAACAGTAAGAAAATAATTGAAAAATTCGTAGCTGAAAAAGCACCACGTTACCGTACAGTTCTAAAACATTTAACTGAAAATGACTACATAGCGTCTCCCTCAAGCTCTGACCAAAGCTTAGAGCTTCTCCTTCATAAACATCTTACTAAATTAGAAGAAAAGGCTTTAAAAGAAGGTCATGATATTTTGCAAGCTGAACAAAACGCAAATTATGAAGAATACTTAAGTAAAGTTAGCGCATATGTAGAAACTGTAAATGATCTTAATCGCTCTGATCTAATAGGTTACTTATGCCACAGAAAAGTTATCTTAGATCTTCTAGAAAAGGCTTTAAAGAAAAGCGATAAAGGCTACGCTAAAGAAAATATTATTCACAAACTCATAATGCCAATGAAGTGTGATTCCAATGACATTTCTATGGATAATTGTAATTTATGGTTAATAGATGAAAAGTTAGTTTTTCATGATTATTTAGCTTCTGACATCTCATTGAAAGCAATGCCTATTACAGGTTCTACAGAAGATAAAAGACCTGATATATGTGCCTTAAATGTATACGACACCCCTATATACGACAATCCTATTTTAATATCAGACGAAGAGCCTATGAAATTGGCATCTCTTTTTATAATAGAAATTAAACGCCCAATGAGAGATGATGCACAATCGGGAGATAAAACAGATCCTATTAAACAAGTGTTTGATTATCTAGACGAAATTAGAAAAGGTAAAGTACAAACATTCGATGGTCGTCCTATAAAAGACTCTCTTGATATACCTGGTTATTGTTATATTATCTGTGATTTAACTGATAGTATAAGGAAATGTTGCAAAAACTCGAATTTAAGAATAACAGGTGATAACATGGGGTATTTTGGATATAACGAGAATTATAAAGCTTATATAGAAGTGATTTCATTTGACAAGCTTATAGATAATGCCAAGAAAAGGCATCGGTTATTTTTCGATAAGATGAATTTGCCAATAAAATGATTTCTCCCTCCCCACTTTTGAAATGGGGAGATGAATCGTGTTTTAAACTAAGCCGCTTTCACAACAGATCTTGCTAGAACGCGCTTGGCTTCTTTTGTAACTGATTTGTAATGATCAAGCTCTTTTTCGATTTCATCTATTTTTAAAAGACGACCAAAGATAATACCCATGATTTTAGGATAATTTGTCAAAACATATTGGCGAAGATAGTTAAAATCATCAAAGCATGTATCATTATCATAATCAACAGCTTGGGTTCTCAGTTTCTTTTCACATTCAATAAAGTAACGGCGTGCTTGACGTCCTTTCTCATTGCGTTCAACCATGGAAAGTTCTTTCGCCATGTCTAAGGTGAGGTGATATTCTATGCTTGGACGACCGCCTTTAGGTTTTACTCTTTTTTGAGTAAAACTCACAAAGTCTTGATTTTCTTGAAAAGAATATTCTTCAATCCGTCGTGAAATCCAATCGTTGAAGCGTATATTAACGTCTAAAAACGTATGTAACTCACGCGCGTTAACGGTTTGAACAGTTTGCTGATCAATGATTTGTTCCGTAATTTCTATAAGAGTGTTCATAGCGAACTCCTAGTTGTTAGATGTTTTTCATTGACACTTTTTATAAAAATGCCGGGTGCTGAAAAACACGGCAACTAGCCCGTCGTTATGCTTTCCCCGTAAAGGGTATTATATGGCATAACCACACCCGACAAAGCCATTATATGCGTCTAGCATACAATGAGTCAAAGCTTTTAAATTGCGGAAGATCAGTTATTTCGGCAACCAATCCGCTAGTTGTTTTAAGGTGTTTTTCAAGCACCTCATTCGACAATAGACACATTGTTATAATCCTGTCAAGCCTCTCCTGATATAAAAGACGCCCACTGCTCTAAAAGAACATGTCGCTGTTCTAAAAAATCCGTTCGCATATAAGCTTTTGTCACTGAACTCCCAACTGAATGGGCAAGAACAGTTTCGGCAATTTCAAACGGTGTTGACGTTGTCTCTGCTATCCAATCCCGTAAGCTTGAACGAAAACCATGGGGACGATAAGTTAAGCCGCAAACTGTCATATATTTTGCCATACTTGCATCAGAAATTGGCTTGCCGGTAAGACCAGAAAAGAGAAAACCTTTTTTCTCAAAAGGGAGAGATTTTTCAATTACTTTCAAAGCTTCACGACTTAATGGCACGCGAAAATCTGAAACTTTCCCTACAATACCTTTCATGTTTTCTTTTGGTATCGTCCATATATTTTTGTCAATTTGTTCAAGGCGTAAATAGCGCAATGGATATGACCGTGCTCCTGTCAAAATCAATAACTTCAGTGCTAAATTTGAAAGGATCTTATCATCCAAGCTTTGATAAAATGCCGGAACCTCTTGCCATGGCATAGCAGGAATATTTGTTGATGTCGCACGTGGTTTTCCTAAAAGCGCGCGTGCCTTCATACAAGCCTGTAGATCAACATCTAAACCAAGAGCCGCAGCATATTTCAAACAAATATTGATACGGTTAAGTGCTTTTCGCGCTGTGTCTGCTTTTTCATGCCAAAGGGGTGCGAGAACATTGCGAATGATATTGGCTGTTAATTTTTCTATAGGTAAATTACCAATGTGTGGAATCACGTGCAACTCTAGTGGAGAAAACCAGCGGCCGTTTTTACCTTCATTTTTCAACTCTGCTTTTTTGCTTTCAAAAGCCGCTTTTGCAATTTCTTGAAAAATATTGCTTTGCTGTTTTAAAATAGTCTGTTCTCGAAAGACAATAGGATCATTGCCTTCTTTAAGAATATCACTATAATATCTTGTAAGCTCACGCGCTTCTTTTAAAGAGAGTTTCGTAACAGGACCAAGTCCCATTTCACGGCGCTTATTGTGGTGCGTATAGCGAAAAAACCAAGAGCGTGTATTGTCTTTTCGAACATTCAACCACAACCCTGCCCCGTCACAATATTTACCCTGCGGAGACGTCTTTACGAATGATGCTGATAACCGATGAATCGCCCTCACTTAACGTCCCCTCTCGTCCACCTTTTCAAGCATTGCTCGTCCACCTTTTTGGGTCCACCTTTTAGACCACCTTTAATTTCTGATTTGAGATTTTTTCTTTAATACTTACTTTTTTTATTGAATCATAAAAAGCTATAGACATCAATACGCCCTTACACATCTTTATATACTTTGAATCTTGTTGCTAAGCCCCTGCTTGCCGGCATGCGGCACCGCATTTTCTCTTTTTCATATTAGAACATATAGATTTTTATTTAATTATCTGTTTGAAGACCACCTTCTACAGTTTATATAATTTTACCTAATTTGTTCTTATTTTCTTTGGAGTAAAGGCTAAGATCTCTTTCTTTCTCCATCTCACTGCTCTCCCTAGCTTATATGGCTCCGGAAACAACCCCTGAAGCACCCAATTGCGAATCGTTGTTGTGGATACACTAAAAAGCTGTACACATTCACGGGTTGTTACATATCTATCGCCATCATCAAATATCATCTCATTACCTTTCTCTTTTTTATGTTATGTAAATGGGCGGAGATACTAGGAGGAGAGAACCTCCCATATCTTCAAGCGGCTTTTTGTTAAAATCTTTTGTATCTCTTGTGCTATTGCCTCTAAAAAGATTTCAATAGCTTGATTGATTTGTTTAAGACGCTTCTGGAAACGTAGCCAATACAACACTAGACAAAGATGATACCATTGTCCCCGAATGCCCCATAAAACACTTCGTATGAAAAAGACGAAAGCGTTATTCATATGGAAAAATATATGAAACCGAAATCATCGTTCAAGTTTATTACAATACAATATTCTTTACAACACTATCCAATATCATTGGTCCATATATTGAATATGCTCCACTACTATATTGTTTTAGTTGGAAACAGACTACTAGAGAGGGAGAAAATATCGATTATGTTTTTATATAACATTTTATTTAAAATCCTTCATAAAGATATTTTTTAAGAAAATTAAGCAATTAGAGGAAAAAATAAATAACAGTTAAATTCACTATAGATTTTTTGATTAAATATGTATAATACGTTACGTGTATATCGTGTTGATTCTAAGATAATTTATAGATCTATAATATTCAACTGTAATGTTTTTTTGTTTTTATGAAAATAATTCTATGGTGGAAGTTATGGGTTATGCAATTACTTGAAAATCAATACCTATTATTTCATTACTTATTATATCTCTTATTTTTTTGTTAAAAAATGCTTTTTTTCATCAGGATTATTGAAGTTTTTTAAGTAAAGTTCTTCTAAATCATTCTGGATCAACTGTAAGAATTTATGAGTAAAATCTATCTGATTATAAATGGATTTATTATAAAGTTATTATCTTGAGATGGAGATCAATTGCTGCAAAATGAATGGTGTTTAGCATAATATTTGTTCAAAAAATGATATGAGTTTTAACATAACTCACTATGGATATTTTGAATTTATTATGCCCTTTCGCTGTTCTGTTCTTAAAAATGAGTAGATGTAAGTTTTCGATTCATATCCTGCTTTGTGTAGGTTTTTTTATAGGTAAGAATAATGCGAAAAATATCAAAAGAAGGGCTTGCATTGATTAAGCAATTGGAAGGCTTACGTTTATCGGCTTATGAATATTCTGGTGGTGTATGGACAATTGGTTATGGACATACAAATGCTGCTGGTGCTCCAAGCGTCCACAAAGACATGCAAATTACGGAAAAAGAAGCTGAAAAAATCCTTTGTCAGGATTTGAGAGAGTGTGAACTCGTTGTTGAAAAAGCCGTTACCGTTCCTTTAAACAATGAACAATTCGCGGCATTAGTATCATTTTGCTATAACGTAGGAATAACAGCCTTTTGCAATTCTACACTTTTAAAAAAGCTCAATAAAGGTGCATATGAAGTGGTACCAACTGAATTGCAAAAATGGACAAGAGTAGGAGGAAAACGTATCCAAGGTCTTGTCAATCGCCGAGCAGCCGAAGCAGGATTATGGGCGAAAGGATCTCATGTTGCCCCAAATTATCATGTAGTAGAATCAGAAGGTGTAACAGGTATTTGCAAAGTAGAAGCTCTTGCACCAATCATAGGTTCTTTTTCAGGGCTTGGAGGGTTTTTTTCAGGAAATGGTCCTGTTCAATGGGTTTTAGCAGGCATTATGGTTTTAGCTGCTTGTACAGCTATGGTATACATTGCTAAACGCTTTCAAGAACACCGCCTATGATCTTATGGATAAAAAATATCTAACAATGACGTCAGTGACCATAGCAACTTTTCTTATAGCTTTAGTGAAAGCCTTTTTTCTTGGGAAACAAGTTGAGAAGTAAAAGAAAACAAAGGAAGCTTTCAAGATAGGACAACACGGCTTAAGGTAGAAAATGAAGATTAATAAGAAAAGTGATGCTGCTATGCGTACTAAGCTTTCTAACTGGCTGCGCGACGAATGAACGAACTTCTTGTATTAGATGGCTGCCAATTTATTTGAATCGACAAGATATCAATGTGATTAATCCAAATTTGGCGAGAGATATTTAAAACATAACGAACAAGGTGCAGGTCTATGTGGTTGGAGACATAAACGGAAAATAAAGTGCTAAAGATACAATTCCTCTGAAATATTAATCAATGAAACGATTTGAAAGAGGTCGATATATTCAGATTAAACGTAAAAGAACTTAAAGGATAAAAACACTCTGGTGGTCGATTGGATTTAATTAGAGTGACGGAGATGTCTGAGTTGAAGCGAAAGAATTCAACAAGGTTATATTTGTATAAAGTGATTGAGTCTATTGATGTATTCCAAGAGCATCTTTGTTATCCTATCAAAAGAAGATGAGAAAAGATTTTACGGATTGCACTGCTATCATCGTTCAAAGAACTAATGATACACAACGTTCTGTCTTCAACAAAATAGGGTTTGGCATGCTTAAGAAAAGCAACCCACGGGATTGTATAATGAATAATGGACAGCTTTTATGTGATTTGTGAATGACGTTTTTTCAGCTTTCTAATCGTAATAATGATGTTGAAGATAAGATAAATAGTTTCGCACGGTATCTGCTTTTTCATGCTAAAGTGACGCAAAAACATTGTGAGTGATATTGGCTGTTAATTTTTCTGTAATAAATTCCCTATGTGGGAAATAACATGCAACTCTAGTGGAGAAAACCAGCAACCGTTTTTACCTTCATTTTTCAACTCTGCTTTTTTGCTTTCAAAAGCCGCTTTTGCAATTTCTTGAAAAATATTGCTTTGCTGTTTTAAGATAACTTATTCCTGAAATAAAATGGGACCATTACCTTCTTTTAAAATATCACTCTAATATCTTGCAAACTCATATGCTGCTTTTAGAGAAAGTTTGTAACAGAACCGTGCCTTTCACGGCGTTTATTGTGATGTGTATAACGGAAAAATTAAGAGTGCGTATTATCTTTTCGAATATTCAACCACAATCTTACTTCATCACAATATTTACCTTGGGGAGATACTTTTACAAAAGATGCTGATAATCTATAAATCGCCCTCACCTAATTCACCTTCTCGTTCATCCTTCTATGCATTGCCCGTCCACCTTTTAAACCGCCTTAAATTTTTGATATAGAATTTTTTCTTTAGTTTTTATTTTTTATTGAATCATAAAAATGATCTGTACCAATCTTGCCTCTATGCATCTTTATACATTTTGATTCTTGTTTCTAAAGCCCAGTCTACCAGCATATCACTCTGTTTTTTATATTTAATATATATTTTTAGATTTATTCGTAACTTGCTAGAAAAGTTTCTATATTTTGATAGCAAATCTTCTATCAGTTCACTTTTTTCAAAAGATTCTGAAAGGATTCTCAAAAAGTCTACAAATTTAAAGACTCTTTAATACGTATTGTTTCTTTTTTAGAAATCAAAATTGGTGATGCCCCATTCCTTACCAGAAATTGTATTATTTGAAGAGCAATCTGTATAAGATGATGTAATCTCTTTTATGAAGTTACCTAAAGTTTTTTGAATTTCTAGCATATTGTTTAAAGACAAAAGAAACCTCCCTTTTATTTATGCAAGCAGCTTAGACATCGGCTGATAATTCTCCCGCTTATAAAAAGCTTTTCTGGAATAACCTTCAGAACCACAATAAAGTGGTGAAAAATAAAACAAGGTTTTTAGATGATCATAACGCACAATAAAATCAGACCAGTTTAAATGTTCAATGCTAACACCTGCTAAACAGAGGCAAATAAGTTTTAGCACGCCTTCAAATTGGAAAGACTTAAACCCACACGCTACGACGGATTTCAACTCTCATCATACGATTTACCTTCCCTCTAAAACTTAATCGCTGTAAATATAAAAACCTTGAAGCCCGTTCTAAATCCGTGAGAGTTGCTGGGTCTTGCTGTATTAAACGTTGAAACTCTTCACAGCTACTCATCTGAAATGCTAGCCTTTTTCATAAAAGGATGATAGTGGCGTTGTAACATCCCCAAAAAGTTTACGACATCATCTGAGATGATTATTGCTGATTTCAGGGGATAGAATCAATTTCTGCTCAAAGAAAATCCCACCCATACCAATAAATCTACATGCTATGAGGAATGTCCTCAATAATTTTGATAATTTTTTTAGTCAAATTTCTTTTGTTACCAATATCAGCAGCAACTGTTGTGGAATTAACAGAATTATAATTTTTTATCTTAAAATGTATCCATTATTTTTTATATTCTTTCATCTATCTTAGCCTTCTTTTCCCAGCTTCAAATGATAAAAAGTAACTGCAATGTTAAGTTGTCTTGCATCGAACAAATTTCTCGCAAACTATCCCTATTGGCTAGATGACAACACATCCTCTATTTAAAGAAAGAAAACTTTTCTTTTTTATTCAGCGATATAGTAAATATTATCCAATTACTTATGAGAGTAATTCGATCAAATGGAAACTGTAATTCTTTCTACTCTGAGTAATCTTGTACCCGTTTATATAGGTTTAGGAAAGCATGCTGTTATGAATATTCATAAAAATGCTTTAAAAATTGATATCAGCAAAACTTCTGTTTAAAAAGGGAAAAGATTTTCTCTTACTTACTACTGAAAAAACTGTTCAGATTTGTCTTGATATTGCTGTAGAGCTTCAAAAAACATAAAGTTATCCCAACGTTTACAAGTGTGCCAACAATTCAACTTTGAGATAATATATCTGTGCTAGAGTTATGCCAATCTCACCAATCTGTTGTTGTCTATGAAGAGCATAGTATCAATGGAGAAGCCTAGAGATGCTATTGTTAAATCGCTTATAGAACAAAACATTCTATGCCAATTTGTATCATTAGGAATACCTAACGACCCCATCTGTAATAAAAACAAACTGGATTTTTTAACAAATTATGAAATCAATAGAGAAAGCATAAACAGTGTTAGCAATGACATACTATACAAAAAATATTCAACTGCTTCCTAATATGTTCGCCAGTTCAAAAACATCATAACTCATTGAGTGATGTAAGAAAATAAGAAAGAAAAGCACATTAATTCACGCAGTCTTGCTCTCAGTAAACGAGATTTTTTAAAGATTGTATGGGTATTTTTTCATTGCTTAAAAATGTACTCCATAAAAACAATATCATATCCATATAATATATTACCAATAAAATTAATATAAATAATATATAGATTATATAAATATTATTTATTAGATCCATTTTTTATTATAATTATAGCTTGCAATAAATACATATTGACATTTTTAATAATTTTATTTATATGCCATAATTAATATTATTATATATTAAAATAAAACTAAATGAAGTTTATAAATTTACGTTTTATGCTAATGTTGGAAAGAAGTAATTAACATGTTATATTTTTATATATAGGAGGGAAAAATGCTCACAGCATTATTTATATCTATTTTTTCTATATCAACAATTGTTTTACCTTTAATATCAGCGCTTGTTCCTTTTTATCCATAGAATGAGCTTTTAATAAAATAAGTAAAAGATGTATGCAATGTTATTAGTGTTTTTTTTGTGTTTATTATTATTAAGATTTTTGCGTTAAATATTATTGTATTTACGGAGTATTATTTTAGTTACTGAGTATTTTCTGTGATTTTATAGAGGAGCTTTTTGATCTTTTCTATTTAAATTTAACTGTCAACATATTTGTAAAATATATAATTATGCTCCTCTATAAAAAGACTTTCTTTTTCTGAAAGCAGTATAACATATTGCTTTCATTGCTTAAAAACATCTATATTTACTAGACTCTTGCGTGTAATATCTTTGATTGTCTGAGTGCCGGTCAGTGTCATAGCTACCCGCATTTCATTGGCAAAAAGATCAAGGAGATGCATAACACCTTTCTTACCTGCTGCTGCAAGCGCATAAACAAAAGCACGGCCAATCATAACAGCATCCGCACCTTGTGCTATCATGCGTACAACATCAAGACCAGAACGAACACCTGAGTCCGCTAAAATAGTCAAATGATCCTTTACAGCATCCGCAATTGCAGGCAACGCTCGTGTTGTTGATAATACACCATCAAGCTGACGTCCGCCGTGATTAGAAACAACAATACCATCCGCACCAAATTTTACTGCTTCTCGTGCATCTTCTGGATCAAGAATACCTTTCAAAATCATTTTTCCTTTCCAAAAATCGCGAATCCATTGTAAATCATGCCAACCAATTGATGGATCAAAATTTGCACCAAGCCAACCAACGTAATCATCCAATGCAATTTTCTTTTTGAGATAAGTGGAGACATTTCCAAGATCATGGGGGCGCCCCATAACACCAACGTTCCAAGCCCAATATGGATGAGTAAACGCTTGTAAAAAACGACGTAATCCAGCATAAGGACCAGACATCCCCGAATGCGCATCACGATAACGTGCACCAGGAACTGGCATATCAACTGTAAAAACCAACGTGCGTACACCAGCTAACCAAGCCCGTTCTAGTGCATCACGCATGAAACCGCGATCTTTGAGAACATAAAGTTGAAACCAAAATGCATCTCCAACCGCTTCTTGCACTTCCGCAATGGGACAAACTGAAACAGAGGATAGAGTAAAAGGAATCCCTTTTGCCACTGCGGCACGCGCTGCTTTTACCTCTCCACGACGTGTATACATGCCCGTTAGCCCAACAGGTGCAAGTACAATCGGTAAATCAAGTGTCTGATCAAAAAGCTTGATTGAAAGATCAACTTCACCAACTTGCCTTAGAATCCTTTGACGCAGTGCAAGAGCTTGAAGATCTTTACAGTTACGTCGCATCGTTTCTTCAGCATAAGCCCCACCATCAATATAGTGAAAAAGAAAGGGAGGAAGACGACGCTTTGCTGCCTTACGATAATCAAGTGTTGAAGAAATAATCATTGATGGCACCATTGTTCCTAAATAAAAAGAGAAGATATCCTAAAACGCATAAAAGCGAATCCGTGTAACTTCCTACTCGATATTCTCCCAAAACGCTCTATTGAATAGATAGAAGCAACAGAGATTGCAACTTTCTAAAAAAACTAATTGATAAAAACAATGTCTTTATTTCTCCTATCCAAATTTAAAATCTCACAGTATGGGGTATCATTAATAACGTATCCACTCATATATTGTTCATGTACAATTGAAGTGTTATACTTTCTTTAAACAAATACCTCTTCGAAAGCGATTGCTCCGCAGCTTAATTAGTTATAATTTAAAGTCGTTTCTCCCTCCAAAGGTCCTTAAATTATCGGTTATAAGAATATAGAGCCTGTAGTCATTAAGTATAAACCATAATCTCCCCCAAAAGATAAAAAAATCCTTTATTAATACTGGAAATAAAGCTATCGCATACATCCAGAAATCTTCTTATATCAATACTCAAAACTGAGACCTATTACTTATTCATGAAAGTTTATAAAAATATACAGTGCCTAATTCACATAAAGCATAAAAAAGTTTTTAACGTTCATACGAGTAGAAGCTCTCCATATTGAATTGAATAATTTTCTAGCAATATTTTATATCTTGAAGCTATAAATGAGTTACTAAAAGTAGAACAATGTTTATTAAAAAAATTGTTACTAAACTGTAGTGCAAAACTTCTTTATTGGCTCTTAAGGATAATTTTTATACGAAATAAAATATACTGGTCATTCAAGCTCTAGAAAAATGGAGCAATAGCAGCATCCAATCTCGCATGTTTACTTTGAAAAGCAAATACGTTACTGTTATATTGAATTTTAGTAATTTATTGATTTATTATAATCAATAAATACGAATAACATATTGAATATAGTAAAATTCTTTCATTTTAGATTTTTTCATGATGAAATAATCAAAACTATTCTTTTTTACATCATAAACGAAGTTCGTATAGATACAGCCTCTTGAAAAAAAGAAGTAAAAATGCCTCTCAAATGCAAGGGATGCAATAACTTTGGAAACTAAAAATAGAATGAATGGCGCCGGTTTTGCGAAGAACAAAATTTTCTTTTATCCAAAATACACTTTCTGGATACATGTTATCAAAATTCGTAGTTTCCAACTCATTTAAAATGCTTGGACAACTTTAAACCCTGTGCTTGATAATGTGATCCAACATCATGTCCATAAAGGGTTGATGGTCGATTAAGCATATGCTCATAGACCAAACGGCCAATCATTTGACCATGCTCTAAGATAAAAGGAACTTCATGGCTCCGCACTTCTAAAACCGCTCTTGCTCCTTTTCCACCCGCTTCCATATGCCCAAATCCTGGATCAAAAAAGCCTGCATAATGCACCCTAAACTCACCAACTAAAGGATCAAAAGGAGTCATTTCTGCGGCATAAAGCGGAGGCACATGAACAGACTCTCGTGAAACTAAAATATAAAATTCATCAGGATCAAGAACCAACTCCCTTTGACCACGATCAAAAAGAGGTTCCCAAAAATCTAAAACGTGGGCAACAGCACGTTTATCAATATCAATAACACTTGTATGATGTTTACCACGATAACCTATAAGCCCGTTTTCGTCTCCCTTTAAATTAATGGAAAGACCAATACCACCAGCGCTAATATTAGGAAGATCCTCCGATATCAGTGTTTCTTGCTTTTGCAAAGTGTGTAACTCAACTTCATTTAAATAACTTTGCCCTTTTCTAAACCGAAGCTGTGATAAATGTGAGCCTTTATGCACCAAAATTGGAAATGTGCGTGGACTAATTTCCAAATAAAGTGGACCATGATAACCAGCACAAATTTTATCAAACTCCTGAGCATTATCCGTAATGACACGCGTAAAAATATCTAATCGGCCTGTAGAACTTTTGGGATTGGCAACAGCAGATAAAAATTCTGGTAAAGCTAAATTTTCCAAAAGAGGAACAATATAAACACACCCCGTTTCCAAAACGGCTCCGTCTCGTAAGTCAAACTCATGCAACTTTAACCGTTCAAGCTTATCCAAAACTTTTGTATTAGGGCCCGGCATAAAAGAAGCACGTATACGATAAGCTTTCTCCCCTAAACGAAGATCAAGGCTTGCTGGTTGTATTTGAGATCTATCAAATGGATACTGAGCCTTGAGAAAGTTATTCTCAATCAAAGCTTGTATATCACTATCTGCTAAAATACCGCTTATACGCGCCATATATATTGCCTTCCCTTTTTACATTGTTTCTTTTTTGACCTAGATGATAAATTGGTGCAAGCTATTTTAAGGTAATAAAAACTATTTTTTCTGTTTTTTCCAACCGATTTGTTAACATAAAATAAAATAGGAGGTATTGTAAAAATAATACCTTCCATACTCTCTTATTCTTGAATGTCGCGCAAATGATGTTATCATAATTTTTTATAGAAGCCTTAAGATTCCTGTTAGAATTTATTATGATTATACGCCATCTTAGCGAAAATATTATTAATCAAATCGCCGCTGGTGAAGTTATTGAACGACCAGCAAATGTTGTCAAAGAACTTGTTGAAAATGCTATTGATGCTGGTGCAACACGCATCGAAATTATTACAGCAAATGGTGGAAAAAATTTTATAAAGGTGAGTGACAATGGTTATGGAATTCCTGCAGATCAGTTAACTTTAGCAGTTTCTCGCCATTGTACCTCAAAGATTACCGATGACGTACACAATATCTGCTTCCTTGGGTTTAGAGGAGAAGCCCTCCCCTCTATTGGTTCTGTTGCTAAACTTAAACTCATTTCACGAACAAAAGATGCTGAGAGCGCCGCTGAAATTTCCGTTACTGCAGGAAAAATTGTAGGACCCAAACCAGCTGCTGCAAACCTTGGAACAATTGTTGAAGTTCGTGATCTTTTCTTTGTCACGCCGGCACGATTAAAATTTATGAAAACCGATCGGGCTGAAACAAATGCTATTAGCGATATGATTAAGCGAATTGCTATCGCATTTCCACATATCCGCTTTTCTCTTTCAGGACTAGACAGAACATCTATGGAACTGTCCGCTACAGAAAATAATATTCAAGGACAATTACAACGTATTACGCAAATTATGGGAAAAGAATTCGCCCCTAATAGCATCGCACTGAATGCTGAACGCGAAGCAGTGCGCTTAACGGGTTTTGCCTGTTTGCCATCCTTCAACCGAAATAACAGCCTTCATCAATTTGCTTATGTTAATGGGCGTCCCGTGCGTGATAAATTTCTATGGGGCGCTATCCGAGGCGCTTATGCTGATGTCATGACACGAGATCGTTATCCTGTCGCTATTCTTTTTATTGATCTCCCACCTGCTGAGGTAGATGTTAATGTACATCCAGCCAAAGCTGATGTACGATTCCGTGATCCAGGATTAATTCGTGGTTTGATCGTTGGAGCTATTCGTGAAGCATTACAGCAATCTGGTATTCGTCCTACTTCAACCCGTTCTGAAGCAACGCTAGCTGCATTTCAAATACAAAAACCATTGGCACAACAACCGTTAGGCAATTTTAAGAACACGTACCAGTCCTCTTCTTATAGCCCACAGCCTCATCATTTTTCCACCGCTTCAATGGTTCACAAACCATTGGATATGACTAGTTCTTCTGGTTTGAAAGAAGATGCTACTCCTATTATGGAGGGCTTAAATATACCAAGTGGGGATGCATACATTCCAAACACTACATCTTCATCAGAAGAGTTATCTTATCCACTAGGAGCGGCCAGAGCACAAATCCATAAAAACTATATTATCGCCCAAACACAAGATAGTTTGATCATTGTCGATCAGCATGCAGCTCACGAACGATTGGTTTATGAAGCACTCAAAAATGCACTCTATTCCAAACCGCTTCCTTCACAGTTATTACTTATTCCTGAAATTGTAGAACTCTCTGAAGAGGATGCAACATGCCTTTTAACCCATAAAGATGCTTTGCAAAAATTTGGATTAGGAATAGAACCATTTGGACCAGGAGCAATTGTTGTGCGTGAAACACCTTCCATGTTAGGAGAGATCAACGTCCAAGCCCTTATTAAAGATCTCGCAGATGAAGCCGCTGAGTATGATACAACAAACAATTTAAAAGCAATGCTTGATTATGTTGCAGCAACGATGGCTTGTCACGGTTCAATACGGTCAGGCCGCCTTTTACGCCCCGAAGAAATGAACACACTGTTGCGACAAATGGAGGCAATACCCAATACAAGTACATGTAATCATGGACGCCCTACTTATATTGAACTCAAATTAGCAGATATAGAACGGCTTTTTGGCAGAAAATAAACTCTTAACTATTTTGACAAGAAAAATACTTTTAAATTAACTCTCAACTTTATAATATATCTTATGGCACTTTTCTTGAATCTCTTGTATCAGTAAAAAGGAATTATAATGTTTTCCGATAGTGAACGCGAAGCAAAAATTCATTATTCTAATAATGGATATGACATTATAGAATATGGTACCTATACCATTTGTGCTGTTAGCGGACAAAAAATCCCTATAGATGATTTAAAATATTGGAATCATCACCGTCAAGAAGCATATGCTAGTTGTGAAATCTCCTATCAGCGCGAACTTGAGTGCAACCCATATCTCAAGCAATTGTTAAAAACAAAAGAAAAATAAACCCTCGAAAGCTATAAATTTAGCCTTTACCTTTTAGACAAGAAAATTCAAGGGAACGTTTTCTAAAGCGGGTCATGACCTCCTCAAGGACCATACGACAGAAATCTTTTTGAACAAAATCGACATTCACATCAAAGACAATAAGATTTTTCAAATCTTTTTGCGTGTGAATTGTCTGTATACGGATATAATCTTTAGCTGTTGTTGCTAGCCATAAATTGTGCATTTTAGCCTTTTGTATAAGGCTTTTTAAATTTTTATCTGTGAAAAAATAGTGGTCTGGATATATGTAAGTTTGCACCACATGACCAGACAATTCTTTAATAGATTTAAAAAATTTATCTGGATTGCCAATACCGGCAAATGCCAAAAATGATTTTCCTGAAACCTCATCAGAGGCACTGGCTTTAAGATGAGCACGATATAAAGGCTTTCCAGTACGAGAAACAAGAAAAGCAATATTATCAGGCGCATCGGAGTGACCAATCAATAAAACACTATCCATAAAAGTAAACTGCGTTTTTAATGGTACGCGCAAAGGTCCTGCTGGGAAGACAGCTCCATTACCAAAACCACGCATCGCATCAACAACGAGTAACGTATAATCCATATAAAGACGGCGACTTTGAAATCCATCATCCATTAAAATAAGATTACATCCCTCTTTTTTCAGCCGTTGTGCCGCTGCATAACGATTAGGTGATACAGCTACAAAAGCATGCCGTGCAAGTAAAAGTGCCTCATCTCCAACATTGTGTGGAGTATCATATTTCTCATTTACAAGATGTACCCCTTTAACTGATCCACCATAACCACGTGATACAACACCAGGTACGAAACCAAGTTCTTTAGCCACTTTGGTAAAAGCAATAACAACCGGCGTTTTACCCGCACCGCCACATGTAAAATTTCCAATACACAAAACTGGCAAATCAATCACGGGAGGCTGTCTTGCCATAAAACGACTTGAAAAATAACCATACCCCCATGAAACTGGAGCTAATACAAAACGCAAAAAGCTTTTATTTTTCCACCAAAAATGGGGGGCGCTAATATGCATATCTACCCTGACGCTGACGTAAACCTGTTTGTATTACAAGGGGTTGTAAAAATGGATCTAAAATCTTTAATGTGCGCTCAAGTGCACCTGCCATATCTGTCGCCACTTCATGAGCCTTATCAACCATTTCTTGTCGCAATGTTTCATTTGTTAAAAGCTTATACACCTGAATAGCAAGCTGTTTTGTATCTTGAACCATATATGCTGCATCATGCGTTAAAAATTGTTCGAACATCTCTTGAAAATTTGAAACATGGGGACCTGTCAAAATAGCGGAACCAAGCAAAGCCAATTCCAATGGATTGTGTCCACCATTTCCACATAACGACTTACCAACGAAAGAAACTTTCGATAAGCGAAGAAAAAGACCCATTTCTCCAATTGTATCTCCCCATAAAATATCGGTATTCATGTTTGGAACAGCATCTCTACTCCTACGAATAAAACGTAATCCCTTATTGTCGCATTTTCTGATAAGATCTTCTGAACGTTCAGGATGACGAGGCACAATAATTGTTAATAAATCTGGCAAATAATTTTTAACAATCTTATGGACCTCAAAAGCAATCTCCTCTTCCCCTTCATGCGTTGAAACAGCAGCCCAAACTGGGCGATTGCCGATAGCATTACGATAACGTGCAAGCAATGCTTGATTTTCAACCAGAAAAACATCAGCCTTGAGATTACCAGAAAACGTAACAGATTTTACGCCAAGTGTATGGTAATAAGCTACATCTCTTTCGTTTTGACCAATCGCCAAATCAATATCCTTAAAAATATGTTTGGCAAGAACGCGTCGTTTTTGCCAAGCTTTAAAAGAATGTTCAGACATATGGGCATTAACCAAAATCTGCGGAATACGCATTTTTGCAAGTTCTTTAATACGAAGAGGCCAAATTTCTGATTCACAAATCAAGGCAAGATCAGGCTTCCAATGACTAATAAAACGGCGCACTGCAAAATCTAAATCCAAAGGAGCATATTGATGAATCAACCTATTACCAAAATGTTTTTTCACAAGAGTAGAAGATGTTACAGTCCCAGTTGTCATTAATACATTGATTTTTAATGATAAAATATAGTTTACAAGTG
This sequence comes from Bartonella sp. TT67HLJMS, assembly GCF_042193375.1. Taxonomy (NCBI): domain Bacteria; kingdom Pseudomonadati; phylum Pseudomonadota; class Alphaproteobacteria; order Hyphomicrobiales; family Bartonellaceae; genus Bartonella; species Bartonella sp. TT67HLJMS. The sequence goes on along the minus strand of NZ_JBHILP010000004.1, from coordinate 139,294 downwards.
GAACAAGTGCAAGTGTTTCTCCAACACTTGCTGCATGCAACCAAACTAACGAACCTTGGGGGCGTACATGAGAACTTTTACCTAAACGCTCTTTTTTGCGACACCACTCTTCTTTTCCACGAATAGCACGAAAGAACAAATAAAAAGGAATAACAGGACATAAGCAAAAACCAATCATCCGATAGCTTAAAAGAGCCGTATGTGCCTTTAATTCTACCATTTAAATCACCTCATCCAGCTACTTTAAGATATTTATATGCTTATTTTGTTAAAAAATTCATCAACACTATTAGTTACATCCATATTTTTTTAATATTATCCATATCTTGAATAAAAAACGCTTCACCCATGAGAAAATTCAATACATAAAGGACAAAAAACGTAATTTTATCGCCATATTTTTTTAAATTTCCCTATAAAGATAACATATACACATTATTTATTTAAATCTCTTTTAATGAAATTTTGTCACTTATATCGATTTTATCACTGTATTCTGCACCCTATAAAAAATCTTACTTAAAAAATAACAAAGCTACATTTCAGTCGATTATAATTTTGAAAATATAAATGATAAATATCATACAACCTATAACATAGATTGTATCAATTTTTTTCAGCTCACTGAATAAATACTTATTATGATTTTAGTAAAACTTTGAATTTTGCACGTTGGTATTTTAGAGAAAAAACTTATTTTTACATATATTATGTATTATCAATTTTTCAAAAAATAAAATATGTTTAAAAAAAGCCTAATCTCTATGATTTCATTTCAATAAAATGAATATATAAAACTAATCTTAAAAAAAACTTTTGAACGGTATAAAGTTCTCATTTTAAATTGTGATATAATCTCTTAAAGGTAATCCAGAAAAATCTAATCTTGTTTAATAGAAAATTTTTTAAAAGTCTTAAAACAATTTAAATAAGAGTTTTCAAAATTTTAAATCCTCTCTTTTCAGGAGATCGCATGGTGTATTATTCCTTTTAAGATTGTGTATAATCAACACAAAATAATTAATTTATAGATTGTAGTTTTAAACGAGTACTCAAAAAAACTTATGAGGTAAGTTAACTTCATCAATCTATTCAGTTTTTCTAAGTTTCTAATTTTGGTAAGTTTCTAACGACTTTCATGGTTTCTAAGCTTATAGTGATAACTTGTTGGAAAAATTCCAATGGATAAGTAGGGAGTGCTAATAATCTCAACGAAGTAGTAATTGGTATCATTAATAATGCTACTCTTTTTATTAATCTGAACGCATTAATGTTTCATACTCCATTCAAAAGCAGAGTGACTATTCACAATATAATCATAAACTTCGAGTGATCGCTCGTCATGATAATATTGCTGTTGTAAATAGGTTAATAGAACTGTCTTGCATTTTTATTAAGCGTAAAGATGGTGGTGCAACAATGGATTTTATAACTTGCACGAACACCATTATGGGATGTGCTTGGGTGCTTTGAAAGATGTTTCCTTAAGAAAACATATGAATTTTAAACAACAAGCATATTCTTTTTTACGGCATTCTATTTTACCCGAAGAACGTACCTATGGAAAGAACGATTAAACAAAAGCGTGAAGCAATCTACAGGCTATAATGACCAAATATTCAAGCTTTACTCTGCATCGCCTAACTCAGCATCAAGAAACTGATGCAAATCTACAATGTAATAGCGTTGTAATGCATTATCTACACTGCTTTGTGCTTTTGCCTGCCACGCTTCTTGAGCGGATTGATAATCTGAGAAAATACCAACCACATCTAAATCATCAGGATTCTTAAATTGATTACTGTTAAGATTTTTTAATTCCCCACCAAATACAAGATATAAATATTGTTTTTTTTCGTTGGTTTCAGTCATATGTGCCTCCATATCATTTAGATTATTTTAGCGCGCTTTTACGTGATTAAACTAACTTTGTTTGACGAACAACATCTATCATATCTTGACAGCAATTATTTTTACCAGCAATTAAAAGTCCATATTGGTAAGGTTCAATTCCGTAAGATAGTAAAGGGGCATCAAGCGATAAAAAACACCCTCCACACTCCTGCAAAATAAGATCAGCAGCGGCAATATCCCATTCATGACAATTCGGACGAACTAATACGATATCAATTTCATCTTGAGCAACAAGAACAATACGATAAGCAAGAGAAGGAAGATAATGGTAAAGACTGACTCGATTGAGAAAATCATCTGGTAATTTTTGTGCGAGCGATTTATCAAGCGAAATTTTATATTTTCGATGCCCCCCCGAGGCTAAACGAGGAAGTTTTATCCCATTTAATGTTGCCCCTCCACCCGTTACAGCTGCATAAATATCTCCTTGAGCCGGACATTGTAGAACGCCCACTATAGGACGCCCATTCTCAATAATGGCAACCGAAATACACCAATAAGGACTGCCAGAAAGAAAACCTCGTGTTCCATCAATAGGATCAACCACAAAGGAGCGTTCATAATCTTGTTGTTCTCGATTATCTTTTGTTTCTTCTGAAATCCATCCATAATTTGGACGCGCTCCAAGAAGCTTCTCTTTCAAAAAATGATCAACAGCAAAATCTGCCTCACTGACCGGTGAATTACCCTCTTTAATCCAAACATCCAACGTGCATCCAAAATACCGCATTGCTAAATCTCCTGCCTCTCGACAAACATCCCGCAAAAGATTTAAATCAGAAGAATGATGCGTGTTATTTTCCTGCAAGTGTCATCCCTTCAATTAACAATGTTGGAGCCGCCGTACCATAACGCCGATCAATATCATTGGCAGGTGTTAAATGTGCTAACATATGAAGCAAATCAGAACCTAGCGTTACTTCACTCACCGGATAAGCAATTTCACCATTTTCAATCCAAAAACCGGAAGCCCCACGACTATACTGACCAGTAATAAAATCAATGCCGTGACCGAATAATTCGGTCACATAAAATCCATTTCGCAAATCTTTTATCATATCGCAAGGCGATACTAAACCCGGTTCAATAGCAAAATTTGTACTTGTCGGTTGCACTAATGATGCCGAACGCACACCGTGTCCATTTGTTTTAAGTCCCAACTCACGTGCTGTAGATGATGAAAGAAGCCAATTTTTTAAAATACCATTTTCAATAATATTGAGTGCTTGCCCCTCTACCCCTTCTCCATCAAAAGGATGAGAAGCGTTTCCACGTAATCGCAAAGGTTGATCGGTTACATTAACATTAGGCTTCATCACTTCCTTGCCTAGGAAATTCTGTAAAAGACTCGTTTTACGAGCCACAGAGGCTCCATTGACCATAGATGCGATATGCCCTGCAATTCCGCGAGCCGTACGCGGACTAAAAATAACATCAACGCCCCCAGTCGCCGCACGAACTGCACCCAAACGTCGGACAGCACCAAACCCTGCATTCTTTCCAACAGTTTCTGCTGCCTCTAAATCAGAAAAATGTAAGGCTGTTGTATAATCATAATCCCGCTCCATTTGTGTTCCTTCACCTGCAAGAGCACTACAAGAACGTGAAAAGCAACTGGAGCGATAGGCTCCACAAAAACCATCGCTGGTCACAAGAATAAACCCACTCCGACCATAAGCTGTTGCAGCGCCACCAGAATTACTTACACCTTTAACATCAAGAGCTGCTGCCTCTGTTTTTAAAGCATCTTCTGTTAAAAAATGACTGCTTGGCACAAAATCATCAAAAAGATCAAGATCTTTAGGAGACTTAACCAAACACTCTTTATCTGCCAAACCTTCAAATAAACTATCGGGAGAAGCTTTAGCCATCGCAACAGCACGTTCCGCAAGTTCTTGCGGATAAGACGCTAAATTAGCAGAAACACTTGCTACTTTTTTTCCAACAAAAACCCTTAGAGTAAAATCATTGCTCTCTGCTGCTTCTGTTGATTCGACTTTCCCAAAACGAACTGATACACTGGTAGAATGAGCATGAACAATAACGGCATCAGCAGCATCTGCCCCAGAACGCCTTGCTGCTTCAACCAGTGAAACAGCTTTCTCAATCTGGTTTTTGTCAGTCATTATAGACTCCCTGAAATATTTTATTATTTACATTGATAAGCACTCTGACAATTTTATATAAATCAGAATATAACTCTTGTATGTTTATTCATAAAATTACGCACATTTCATGCATTTTTTCTTTTAATGCATCGAATAATTCCCTTTTTAGCTTCTTTATGAAAAGACGCAATATGTCGTAAAATTTCTTTAGTTTCAAGATTTCTCATTGCCCCTTATCATTTTAGATAACCCAATCTGTACTGATAATCAAATCAACCGAAAACTTGGCAATCAACAAAAGACCTAGCAATAACACTTGAATTTAAGTCAAAATCCTCAAAAATTCGAAAAGCATAAAACAACTTAAGTCACAAGCCTTATGTCCTCTGGATAGTCAAGTAACTTCCTTCATTCCTATAGCATTCTTTAATTTCCAAGCAAGAATCAAGAAAATGCCTTATATTTGTGTATACCTCTTTGCTTCTATAAACTCTCTCATAATAAGATGGCAATCTTGTAAACAAAAAAACATAAACGGAATGAAAAATTTTTCCTTTCATTATGGTTTCAACAAAATGAGCAGTCATAAACTTCTTTACCCTCATGGACGTGGTATCACAAAGAACTCATTTTTTATATTTATCAGAAATAAGTTATGATCATAACATTCTCTCTCGGTTCTAATGCGTCTAATCGAGAGCATCTCTTTTTTCATGCGTCATCCTTAATCGGTTATTTTGTTATTAAACAGGCATAATTTGACCGACTTCTTTTTCCTGAAAAAAAAATTCTAAGATACTGGATAGATTTTGATTTAAGAACTATACTCTTTCCCCTCCATTAAAAAATAAAGAAGCGTAATATTGTCATAAAACGATAATCAATAAAGCTTTTATATGAAGCTCAACATTGTATCTATCTTTCAATACAATCTGCAAGAAGCGTATTCTTCCAATTAATTTTGACAAGTTTATCGCTCATAATTGTTTTAACAGATACAAAAATATTTGCAGAAACTAGGATATCTGTACGCATTTTAAAAAATCGCTTTTTTAAACATTTAAACCAAATATATAGAATGATACGAAATTAATTTTACGGAAATTAAGAGTGAGCTTATTTATCCTTTAGAGCCTTTTAAAGCTGTACTCTTTAGAAAGTCATCATCTTTTAATCAAAAAAACATTTTGATTTATAATCATTATTGATCATTTTGTAATCTTCATAAAAGAATCAAATATCATTAAACTTTCTCCATTTTAAACTTATTTATGTTGAGGAAATCACAACTATTCGCTCTCACATCATGAATAGAGGTAATACTGGTAAAAACTATTTAAGAAGAAGTCAAAATGCCTTTTATCAAGGCTCCCAAATCAAAAACTATCACAACACTAGAAACTGGCAAATATCATGACAATATCGACCTGCAGATTCACAAGAGCAGAAATAAGCTTCTACAACTTTCTTTATTTTCAGTAAAAATGCGCACCTCATAAGCTTTTATATATTGAATAAAATTCAATGACTCTTATAAGATCTTTGGTGCAAAATTAATTTTCTCAGATGATTTGACTCGATTTCAACGACTAATGAAAAACCAAATCATACCTCATCGATTTGCTATATACTCATAACTGATTTCATTCTAACAAGGCTAAGATTTCTGCGCCTTTGTAAAGGTATTAACTTCTTTATAAATGCCCCCCCTTACGAGATGATTTTGTTTTCAATAAGAGCACGTCTGCTCATTTCAATCATTGCATCACGAAGGTGTAACTTAATTTTTGACCCAATAACCATTCCAAAGAAAGGAGAAAGTAAACCAGACATGGTTACAGTATGGCGAATTTTGTTATTTGAAGAATCAGATTTTTTTGAACAAATATATTCATGATCAAAACTCATGTGAGTAAGAGGCAGTTTAGCATAATCAGAAAAGAAAACATTTTTTATAACTTTATCAAGTGTAAAAGTTACTGTAGGTCCCTTTTTAGGTTTCATGCGTCCTGTAGCCCCTTCTTTGAAAGGACCAGAAAGTTCTACCCACTCAAGTTCACTATCCCAGCAAGGCCATGATGACACATCTTCCCATATAGCCCAAATTTGCTCAGCACTCGCTTCTGTGTTAATTTCTTCGCTATATATCCATTTAAACATGATAATCTTCCCTGTTTTAGAAATCATTTAGCTTTATTGCTAAAGAATAATATAAAAATTATTCTTAAAAATGTAATAACGATAACACACTTAATACTTTCAGATTTACTTAATATATAATGATTAACTCAACAAGCGATATTAATAAATAAACACACAAATGTTCAGTATAAATGAACACTATTGTCTACCTTAAATAGAAAATATCTGTTTTAAGTTCATACAATAATAAAGATAAAAGTTACACACTATTTAGGATATAAATGCAGACTGCATAGTTGAAAGCTTTCAGCTGCTAATGAGATGTTGATGATTAATGTGCAGCCGAAAGAAATTAGACAAAAAGGTATCATAACTGTTGTCGTGAAATATATATCCTATTGGAGAAAAAACATTCATCGGTAGTAAAGCTAATAATACACTAAAGCTTTGACAATGTGTTACACTTTTAATGTAGATGAAATTAACAAATCAGCATATAACTTACAAAAATTAGCAGCAATACATACTGCTAATTTAGGTCCAATAGCATTACACCTCAAAGCAATTTTTGGCTAGACAGAAGAACAGATGGCCCCTCTATATTAAAGGGCGTATATTGTAAAAGACTCGCTCTTGGGGCTATGAAAAACTTCAAAAAATGAGAGATTCAGACAAAAAACATAATGAAATCAAAATTCATCAATTCCTTTAACATTAGAATCTTTTATTTATTTTCTGTTTAACCTTTTAAAAACCATATAAAATGAAGAAAACTGTAAAGAAGCATTTTTTCATCCTACCGGATAAAAACAAGAACTTTCTCAAAATGTAAGCGATCGTAATTTATAGAGACGTATTGCTGTCTCACCATAAAAACGCTCATCGTCTAGATAAAAGACATCAGGTAAATGAATCATTGTATCTTTCTTTTCTTCAAGTATGAAGAGTGTATCAGCTTTTGCCCACCCTCCTCGCAAAGCTTCTACGAAAGCACGTTCACCTAAACAACGGCTATAGGGAGGATCAGCGCAGATAACATCAAATGGAAGCATTGTGCCAATATTGCCAAGTTTTGTCGCATCACGACGCAAAATCCGTCCTATCGACTGTAATTCAAAGGCTTCTATATTTTTTTGAAGCAACCCACGCCCCTCAACCGAGTTTTCAACAAAAACAGCCGCCTTTGCTCCACGTGAAAGTGCTTCGATGCCTAAAGCACCAGTACCAGCAAAAAGATCAAGAATACGTTTATTGGTCCAAAATTGTTCTTCACGGCTAGAAAGAATATTAAAAAGGCTTTCACGTGTACGATCACTCGTTGGGCGAATCGACTGATTAACAGGCGAAAACAAAACGCGCCCAGCAAATTTACCGCCTATGATCCGCACGTGAACCTCCAAATCGCTTCGAAGTTTTTGCACCATCCCTATGTGGTTTAGATTTTTTCATAGCACCACCAAACGATTTTACCTTTTTCTTTCTCTCAAAAGAATGTTCCTCATGTCCACTTTTTATCATTTTCTCTTTATCCTTGAAAAAGCGATCTTTCTTACCAGAGGGATGCGTCTCGTCATAAGATGTTTTGCCACGTTTTTGAACAAAACTTCCCCTCTTCTCTTTGTGTAACGGACTTTCTTTTAGTTTTTCCTTGCCTCGATGAAAGGATTTTCTACCATCCAAATCGCTCTTATGATCATACGATTTCTCCTCACTATAGGAAGGCTTTCTACGTGTACTCTGCGGACGTGCACCAGGAGCCATCCAAACATTAGCACGGCGAGAACGCGGTAGAAAACGCTCTGCTTTTCCTTCCTCACTTTTCTCCTTCTTTACATTCTCATGAGACTTTGTACTTAATCGTGCACGACTATGTTCAACAGAACCATCTCTTGGTCGGCGCCGTATCGCCCTTTCACTTGAGAAAACCCAACCATCATTTGCAACAGAAAGATCTTTTTGGCTTTGCTTTTCTGCAACAACTGCAGAATTTGAAAATGGCTTAAGAATAGGAGCATCAAAATCTGCATTGGCTTGCATAATCAAACGCTCCCCCAATTGATCTCGTAACATCCGCCCTTTTAACTCTTGCACGGCTCCTTCTTCTAAATCAGAGAGATGAAATGGACCATAAGATACACGTATTAATCGATTAACTGATAATCCCAACGCCCCTAAAACATTCTTTATTTCACGATTTTTTCCTTCCCGCAAAGCGACAGAAAGCCATATATTAGATCCTTGTTCACGTTCAATTGATGCTTCGATCGAACCATAAAAAATACCATTAATCGCAATACCATTTTTAAGGTTATCCAGCGCGCTCTTCTTTACTCTTCCATGAGCACGGACGCGATATTTGCGGACCCATCCTGTTACAGGAAGCTCTAATACACGCGCTAAGCCACCATCATTGGTTAAAAGCAAAAGCCCTTCCGTGTTAATGTCAAGCCTTCCAACAGAAAGAACACGCGGCATTCCTTTTGGTAAATTACTAAATACTGTAGGTCTGCCTTCAGGATCACGGTTCGTGGTGACAAGGCCTGCTGGCTTATGGTAAAGCCATAAACGCGTTCGTTCTATAGGAGGTAAAGGTTTGCCATCAACTTTAATAACATCAGAGCGGCTAACATTAAAAGCAGGCGTTGTCACGACCGTACCATTTACAGAAATGCGACCTGCAACAATCATCATTTCTGCATCTCGACGCGAAGCAACACCAGCACGCGCTAACCTTTTAGCAATTCGTTCACTCTCATTATTTTCATTCATTTGCGTTTCAAACCAATCTTTGCCAGTATGTTTAGAAAATTATTCACATGCACCATACCGCTTATCCTGAAAAAGGAAGTAGCATAATCATTTATCATTTTCTATCCTTTAACGACAATAATGTATCTGTTGACTTGCACGTTTGTTTTAAACACTTTAAAAAATAGAGGTATTCCTTTCATTATAAAAGCGTAATAAATTATTCATTCCATCGCATTTCTTATCGAGATAACCTTTAGATTTTCTATACCTTCAGTAGAAAGAATATTATGACTTTGACGCCCATGGAAATAGCCCTTTTAGAAGCGCAATGGGCTGCAAAAAAAGATGAAGTTCCCGTAGGCGCTGTCATTACACGTGGAAAAGCTATCATTGCGCGCGCTGGTAACTTTATAAAATCTGCATATGACCCTACAGGACACGCAGAAATGCGCGCAATCCGTATGGCTTGCGAAACATTGCAAAGCGAAAGGCTTCCTGATTGCGACCTTTATGTAACACTTGAGCCTTGTGCTATGTGTGCTGCTGCCATTTCATTTGCACGCATACGACGTCTCTATTACGCAACAAATGATCCCAAAGGGGGAGCTATAGAAAATGGTCCACGTTTTTATCAGCAACCAACCTGCCATCACAAACCTGAGATTTATTCTGGTTTTAAAGAAAAAGAAGCTGCTCAATTACTTAAAGATTTTTTTGTACAAAAGCGATACTAAAAACAATTCTTCTTCCATAACTTTCACTCTTTAAAAACTATCCTATTTCTCAAAAAAAGACTATTAATTCCTCTGATACAGATATAGCAAAAGCCATTTCGAAGCATTTTTTCTCTCTTTTAATGCTGCATATTGCTTCTATTAGATGATACATTCACTCATAAGAATAATTCATTATTTTGTATATAAAATTCAAAATATCGTAGATATACTCCCATTTCAAATTATATTGAATCAATAAAAATCACTTTCTTGCACATCATAAGCGGGATTATCGTCTGGATAAAGAACGTTTTAGAAAAGACTAAAAACGTCCCTTATAAAGGCTCTCAAATGCAAGAATTGTCGCAACAATGGAGTCTGGAAAATAAAATGATGGTATCAGCTTTCTCCTTCCTAGCATAAAGATAATAGAGCACTATAGATTTTACGTTATACTATTCACATGAGCAATATTGTAAAATGAGCTTGAGAAATGTTTCTTGTTAGGAAACACGTAAGGATTCTCTCGATGCTGTTATTATGTTGTTATTTCATGAGAATAATACCTCTCTTACAGCAGTATTATAACTGTGCGTGAATAAAAGCTTGGTATCATAAGTAATTGGAAAAATACTTTACTTTAAATATTTGGTCTTTTCCCTATCGACCAATAGGTGCAGTTTTCGCCGGTTGGCGATAACTTAAAGGTGGTTCAGTGAGATAGCGACGGTATTTTGAACTTCCAACTTGTGCTCTCTGACGCCGTAAATATTCCTGTCGTTGCTTCGCATTCAACTGTGAAGGGCCTTCTGAACCAGCGCCATTAACTGACGATCCTTTGTGAGGAAAAGAAGTATTTCCTTGATGCTTCTTCGATGCTGCTATTTCATTGACAGATCTATCTTGTTGTGGCACCGGCAAAAATCTGCGCGAACTAGGGCTTGGTATTACAAGTTTTGGATGAGGTTTCATAACAATCTGGCTACTGTTATTTGTTGGTGTTAATGAAGTAATATTAGCAACATCTTCAAAAAACTGTATCGAAACTGGTTTATCTGTACCATAGGTAGGAGCGGATAAATTGCATCCCGTTAAAACAAAGCACATCCCTAAAATTCCTATTGGAAATATTTTTATTTCACGTTTTCTCACTGCCTATTCCATTTCCTAAGTATATGGCTGATTAATATTCCCGTTATTTATGAGAGAACGGTCCATACACAAATTTCCCCCCTGCAGATAAAACAACGGAATTTTTCTCGTACCACAAAAAACTATATTCATCAATATGAGAAATTTACTTGCATTTCTTTTCTTTGATCTAAAATTTTAAATCTTGCCAAGAATCTGCAATTCCCGCAAAGCAGCTGCATCACGAGCAGATACATCCGGATAAGCAGGATCACTCCCAACATCTTGTGTATAACGCCATGATCGAGCACATTTTTTTCCTAATGCCTTCTCTGGATATACACCAACACCTTCAACATCATTCAAAGTAAAAGCATCGGAAGGTATTGTATCTTGCGTAATTGTGAGTGCACTGGTAATACAGATCTCCGCCATATCCACATTTTCTAATGCTTCTCGTAAAGCCGGATTGGAAATAAAAACAACAGGAGCGGCTTCTAACGAGGACCCAATACGCTTATCAACGCGTTCAAGCTCTAAAGCACCTGTAACAACTTTACGGACCTGACGAATTTTTTTCCAACGCTCAGACAAAGATTGATTTTGCCATTCTTCTGGTACAGAGCGAAATTGTTCTAAATGCACCGATTGGCTTTCTGGGTAACGCTCTAACCAAGCTTCCTCCATAGTAAAAGGCAACATTGGAGCAAGCCATGTTACCATACGCTCAAAAATCTCACGGACAACCTGCAAGGAGGACTTGCGCTTTTTTGATGAAGGCGCATCACAATAAAGAGAATCCTTGCGGATATCAAAATAAAATGCTGATAACTCAATGATTGAAAAATCCAATAATGCACGCATAATCTTTTTAAAATCAAATTCATCGTAAGCGCGATTAATCAACTGATCAAGTTCAAAAAGCCTATGCAATATAAATTTTTCAAGATCCGGCAGTGCACCATAAGATATTTCTTCTCCATCATCATATGCTAAAGTTCCAAGCATCCAACGAATTGCATTGCGTAGTTTACGATATGAATCCACATTTGTTTGAAGGATTTTTTTGCCTAAACGCTGATCTTCCCAATAATCAGTTGTCATAACCCAGAGACGAAAAATATCAGCTCCAGATGTTTTAATGATTTCTTGCGGAACAACCGTATTGCCTAAAGATTTAGACATTTTCTTACCATTCTCATCCAAAGTAAAACCGTGTGTGATCACTGCCTTATAGGGAGAGCAAGCACGCGTACCACAGCTTTCCAAAAGAGAAGACTGAAACCATCCGCGATGTTGATCTGAACCTTCAAAATAAACATCAGCAGGCCATTTCAAATCAGCCCGATCTTCTAACACAAAGCTATGGCTTGCACCAGAATCAAACCAAACATCCAAAATATCATAAACCTGTACCCAAGGCTCATGTGCACGGTCACCTAAAAAACGTTCACGTGCTCCTTCAGCAAACCATGCATCTGCCCCTTCTGCTTCAAAAGCCCGTAAAATACGCTCGTTCACACCTTCATCTTTTAGAATAACACCATCCTCATTCGCAAAAATACAAATAGGAACACCCCAAGAACGCTGACGAGAAAGAACCCAATCAGGACGATCTTCTATCATAGAAGCTAGGCGGTTTTGCCCAGAAGACGGCACAAAACGCGTTTTTGAAACAGCTTCCAAAGCCCGACTACGTAAAGTTGAACCATCCCCAAAATCTTTATCCATTGAAATAAACCATTGCGGTGTATTGCGAAAAATAACGGGTTTTTTTGAACGCCAACTATGGGGATAGGAATGCTTTAAACGCCCCCTTGCAAACAATCGATCTGCTTTAATTAAAGCGTTAATGACCTCTTTATTAGCATCACCCATTTTTCCATTATCATCAATAACACGTGCAGATCCTCCTTCACGATCTGGTCCCAAACCTGGAACATCTTTCGTATAGAACCCTGCATCATCAACAGGAAACGGTATAGATGAATCAATCCCCGCTTGCTCCAGTAAGGACTTATAATCATTCCAAATTTCAAAGTCCTCACGCCCATGGCTTGGCGCTGTATGAACAAAACCTGTACCAGCACTCTCTGTTACGTGCGAACCATCAAGCAATGGAATTTTAAAGTTATACCCCCCAGCCAAACCTTTGAGTGGATGAGAAAGAACAAGAGCTTTCAATTCTTCAGCAGAAATAACACGCAAACGCTTCAAAACAAGTTTGGCTTTTTCTGCACAACTCATAGCTAACGCATCAGCAAAGAGAAGTTTTTCTCCGACTTGAGGACCAAAATCATTTTCAGTACTTTCAACTTCGTAAATACCATAAGAAATCTGCGAAGAATAACTCACTGCACGGTTAGCAGGAATTGTCCACGGCGTTGTTGTCCAAATGACGACATAAGCACCATATAAATCATCAGAATTTGCTTCAAAGACAGGAAACTTAACCCAAAGCACCTCTGATTCATGATCATGATATTCAATCTCAGCCTCTGCCAAAGCCGTACGCTCCACAACAGACCACATCACCGGCTTGGAACCACGATAAATCTGATCTGACATAGCAAATTTTATCAATTCACTGGCAATGCGTGCTTCTGCATGAAAAGCCATTGTAGTATAAGGCGTGTTAAAATCTCCCACGACACCAAGGCGTTTAAATTCTTCACTTTGAACGGTTACCCAATGCTGTGCAAATTCACGGCATTCTTTACGAAACTCGTTAAGAGGTACCTCATCCTTATTTTTTCCTTGTGCTCGATATTTTTCTTCAATTTTCCATTCAATTGGAAGCCCATGGCAATCCCAACCAGGTACATAATTTGCATTAAAACCGCGCATTTGGAATGAACGGACAACCACATCCTTTAGAACTTTGTTTAAAGCATGCCCAATATGAATATGACCATTTGCATAAGGTGGACCATCATGAAGAATATAAAATGGACGATCTTTTGCTTGTTGGCGCAATTGCGCATAAAGCCCCATATTTTCCCAACGCGCCATCAATTCAAGCTCTTTTTGCGGAAGCCCTGCACGCATAGGAAAATTTGTCTGTGGGAGATAAAGAGTTTTTGAATAATCTATTGTTTCATTTTTCACAGTCATTGTGAAATATTCCTGTCCACTTTTACGATTTCATTTTTGCATAACTTCCCTGAACCCTGCAACTCTGGTTTTTATCTATAGGGAAAGCCGAGCTTATCATTCGTATTAAGCAGCGATCAGGAAAATATATCATCACACTCTATGGGCTTTATCATGAAATTCACAAGAAAAGAAACCAAAAATTGATCTTTTAAAAAATAAAGGCTCCACTAATAGTGGAGCCTTTTAGAAATTTACTCTTTTAAAAATTAGAATTTATAAGCTACACCAACACGGAAATCATTGGTTTTGTAGTTAACTTCAAGTTTTTCCTTTGCAAATTTCTTTTTACCAAAATCAGAGTAACGATATTCTGCACGTACAATCACATTATCCAAAACCGAGAAATCAACGCCACCACCAAGTGTGTAACCAATCATGGTTTTTGTTTCATCAGATAAGTTCTTAGAAGAAACGACTCTTCCCTCCTCATCCTTAACGGATATTGATACAGTGTCTTGGAACTGCCCATAAGCAATACCGCCAGCAAGATAAGGCATAAAGCGATCAGCAGCAAAACCAATACGTACCCGTGTAGCACCACCCCAATTTTGTTTGAAAGTATGATTTAAAGTTTCAACTTCATCCTCTTGATCAATACCAAGTTCAGAAGCCAGCTTTTTCATTTGTTCTATACCATATGCACTGGAATTGTTCTTATCCACCGCTTGTGTACTTTGTGCACCGTGTCCAGCCATATTCTGTCCACCATGAGAACGAGAAGCATGTGGACTAGCACCATGCGGATTAGAATTTCCGCTACCATGATGAGCACTATGATGACCTCCGTGTTGGGCTCCGCTTGTTCCATTGGAAGCTTTTGTATCTGATCCATTGGATGATCCTGATCTCGCGAGTACAAGTGCCCTTCCGCTCGGTACTGTTCCTTCTGCTGCTGATGGTTGTACCGAGGTAGCTGTTTTTTCTGCTGGCTGTGCTCCTGGTGCGGTTACGGTGGGTTTTACTGGTGCAGGTTGTACTTGTGCGGACCCTACTGATACAGTAGCTGATTTTACAGATGCATCAGCTCCATTTGCCCTTGCCCCTGATGATTGATCTCCTTGAGCTGATTGTGCTGCTGACGATGCAGCTGGCGTTTCTGATGCTGGTGTTGAATTAGCACTGCCAGAATTTCCAGTTGCTGGTGATTGTTGAGCTGCCTTTACTCCTTGAGCTGGTGCTGGACCGGGTCGAGTTTCAGCAGATTTTTGTGACTTGGATCCTGCTGCTTGAGCCCCTCCTTGTGTAGATCCTGCACCTGGTGCTCCTGAGGCGGCTTGTTGTTGTGTTCCTGCTTGCGGTGTTGGAGACGTTTGTGGGCTTGTGGATCTGCGGGATCTTACAACTGCATTTTCTACTGTAGTGTTATCAGCCGCACCTATGGTAATTGTCTTTGTGTGTTTTTTACCAGATATAATTAAATCCGTATCGACACCAAAAATAAAGTTATCACCGAGATCAATATTAGAACCTGCATAAAAACCACCTACAAAACCCGAAAGTTTAGGAGAGAACTCTTTATCTAGTGGCAAATTCTTTTCTTGATCAACAAGAGCCATATCAGATTTGCTCGAAAAACCACCAGCTTGGACACCTAAATAAAGACCTGTCCATGAAAAAGTAGGCGCAACAATGGTAGAAGATGTCGATGGTGCTGGTTGATGAGGAATCATAACATCAGCAGCTAGTGCTGTAGACGCTGAAATTAAAGAAAAAATAGATGCTGTTATTAAACGTTTTGTATTCATAAAATCTCTCCAAATATCCAAAATGATGTGTATATAGAGCATCTTTTTTGAAAGATCTGTAGCAAAAATGACACACTCACAAAAAAATAAAGATTTTTTGAAAATAAGGCTTCTTAAACTTTCAATTTTGCATTCAATGAGAATTTATAAACTAAATCACACTAGAGTTATGAGTCTTAAAGTTGGATTCATTTTCATTAAATTTTCGCATAACTGTTAATGATAATATTCTTTATAAATTTCTTTTTACCGAAATCTGAATAACAGTATTCTGCATGCAATAAACTATCATCTGTCATTGCAAAATCAATGCCAAAGCAAACAGTGAAATCAAATATTGCCTTTTTTAAAACCAAGCGCCATCAGAGTTTCCTCTATTTATCAACATGATCTACTTTTGGTGCTTTAGCGATAGTATTTTGTATCTAAAATTAAGAGAAACAAAGGACTTATTCAAACACTCGCAAAAAAAACTTTTAGATTCTTTGCGTAAATATCTTCATCATGACACATCGGTTTAATTTATAAGGATAATTTATTGTTTTCATGTTGAATGAAAAAACTAATACTGTAGGATTCTATCATTAAAAACCTGTTCTATGTTGTATTAATCAAAACCATGTCTCTCGATAGCGGAAACAGTCTGTGGATAAAAAATTAAAAGAATTTTAAATGCCTCTTATGAACGCTTTTAACAGCCAAGGTCTGTCCACAACATTGGTGGCTGGCAAAGTTGTATGATGATACTAGCTTGCTCTTTTTATTAATCGTGTAACGATAGTGGTGCCCTATAGATTTTATATTATTTCATTGGGAGGTTTTACCGTCTTATATCACTCACGGATACTGACATGAAGTGGGCTTGATGTACTTTGAAAAATATTTCTTTAAAACAAATGTGTGAATACACAACAACAAGTGTATTTCGTTTGGGGCGTTCTGTTTTGTATGAGGAGTGTGATCACATAAAAAGAATGCAATAAACAAAAACGTAAGACAATGCATCATCTTTATTTTCATTATTTAAAAGATATTGCTCTAAATGCTTTTGAAAATCGTAAAGCTAAATTAAAAGAAAATGGTAAAGTTGGAAACTGGTTTCTATCTTTACATCTTCATATTCTTCCCCAATGAAACTGTATTTCCCAAAGCTTACTCCAACAGATATACGTAATACGCTTGCTCTAATCTGGCATATGCAGAATAAAGTTAGTCACTGGTTATGATCTTTTCCTATTTCTGAGATTAATTGAATACTTTTCCTTATGCGTAAAATGATAGCCGTGATATAAGATTTTATGTAATCAGTAGCTATAAAATCCATATATACCACCAATTAGCCCTCTATAATATAAAACTTTTTTCTTTAAAGTCTTATAGCACAAAATGATACAAGTAAAAATAGAAGGGATTAAGAGATATAGAATAGAGAGCTAATAAAATAAAGGCCCCGTTAAACAAGGCCTTAGTATTTTTTATGCTTCTAATTTCATTTTTACGAAATCAGAATTTGTAAGCGACACCTACACGGAAGTCATTGGTTTTGTAATTGAATTCACGTGTGTCGTTTGCGAATTTCTTTTTACCAAAATCGGAGTAACGGTATTCTGCACGTAAAAGAACGTTGTCTGTCATTGCAAAGTCAACTCCACCACCAATAGTGAAACCAAGCATTGTCTTCGTGTCATCAGCCCAAGTACCACCAGTCAAATCTATGGCTTGCTTAGCCCCTGCCTCTGGCACTTTTCCATCCCCGTCAGCTTTCTGTTCAACTTTAGCTCTCTCTCCTTTTCCTGCAACGGATTGAATGCCCTGTACCTGCGCATAGGCAATACCACCAGCAACATAAGGCATAATACGGTCAACAGCAGCAAAACCGATACGGACGCGTGTCGCACCAGACCATTTTTCTTTGTAACTGTGCGTTTCTGTTACCTTGTCATCTTTTTCAAACCGTTGCTGACCTTTTAATTCAACCTTAGCTTTTTCAAGGGCATTATTAAAATTTGCTGCATCTTTTTCAGTAAGAGTCAATTCACGGGCTTTTTTTGATTCTTCACGGTCTGCCCAAACTGCATCGGTTTCAACACCGAGAATGAGACCATTTCCGAGGTCTACGTTAGACCCTGCATAAATACCACCCATGAAACCAGAAGGACTAGGTATGTTATCTTTTTTGAAAAGCTCTTTATCTGCTCCTGGAATAGTTACTTTGGTTTTACTCGAAAAGTTGCCAACTTGACCACCAAGATAAAAACCCGTCCAAGAAAACGAAGGTGCTGCTGCGATAACTGCTGGTGCGACTTCATGAGGGATCATCACATCAGCAGCCTGTGCTGCAGAAGCTGAAATTAAAGCGGCAGCAGAAGTTGCTATTAAATATTTTGTATTCATAATTTTGCTCCTAAATTAACTATAAAATGACCTTACAAGATTATAGATAGAAAAGCTGTAGTAAAAATGTCACAGTCATACAAATAAAAGCCCAGAAAACAGCAGTTTTGTCAAAGTCAAGATCTCTTGAAAATTTAATTTTTTATTAATACTTTGTATTCATAATCGCACTTTTGATGAAATTAGAACTTGTAAGCGACACCTACACGAAAGTCTTTGTTTTGTGGCCTAGTTTAAGGTAATCCTTTTTAAATTCCTTCTTACCAAAGTCTGAGTAACAGTATTCCGCACGAAGCAGAATATAATTTGTCATCGCGAAATCTATACCACCACCAAGGGTGAAACCCACCATCGTTTTTGTTTTATCAAATACCGTAGCAGAAACTTCTTTACTTGATTTACCATTTGCCGACTTTTTTGTTTCTGAAACTTTATCGACACCTTGTATTTGCGCATAAGCAATACCATTGGCAACATAAGGCATAATGCGGTCAGCGACGGAAAAACCAACACAAACCCGTGTTGCACCAGACTATTTTTCTTTGAAAACAATACGATACACTGCTGTGTCGCTTTTTTGAAACTTTTTATTTTCATCCAATACAACAACACCAATGCAACACCAGCATCTTCAAATTTATCATTAAAATCATTAAATTCATCAATCGCAAGAATCTTTGAGACCGTCTTCGTTTCTCCTCGGCCTATCCAGACTGCATCGGTTTCAACACCTAGAATGAGGACATTTCCAAGATCTATGTTGGAACCTAAATAAATACCACCTATGAAACCTCAAGGCTTAGGTAGTCCATCTTTATCTGAAGTTTTTTCTTTTGTTTCTAAATCAAATACATCAATTTTGACTTGAAAAGTTGCCAACTTGACCACCGAAATAAAAATCTGTCCAAGAAAATGAAGGGGCTGCAATGACTGCTGGGGCTGTTTCACGAGGAACGATAATATCAGCAGCTTGTGCTGCAGAAGCTGCTGCCATAGCGATAATAGAAATTGTGACTAAAGATTTTATATTCGTAAACTTTGCTCCTCATTTATTTAGAGGATAATGCTACAAGATTACATAAAGAAAAGCTGTAGTAAAAAATAATACAGTCATAGAAAATGGAGGATGCACTCAAAACAAAATCGCTGCATGACTTTACAACGTTATTAACTTCACTCCGTACGAGAATTCGTAAGTTAACTTATCGATTTTGAATGTAATTCTTGTCTGTCGTTTATGAAAACATTTTTATATCTCCAATAAATATGGAGTGAGTAATAATATAACAACAGAAAATAATAGAGGCCCTGTCTTTGACAGAGCCTCTTGGAAATTTATTTCGTTGTTTACAAAATTAGAATTTGTAAGCTACACCAACACGGAAATCATTGGTTTTGTATTGAAGTTCAGCTGTGTCTTTAAAGTATTTCTTTTTACCGTAGTCTGAGTAACGGTATTCTGCACGCAACAGAACATTGTCTGTCATTGCAAAGTCAACACCAGCACCAAGGGTGAAACCAACAAGGGTCTTTGTTTCATCATGTACGGTACCAGAAGCAACAACCTTATTAGCATTTTCAGGCAACAACTTATTTTTTCTCACTTCAATTGCGGAAATGCCCTGCATCTGCGTATAAGCAACACCACCAGCGATATAAGGCATGATACGATCAGTAGCAAAACCTATACGAACGCGTGTAGCACCAGACCACTTTTCTTTAATAGTAATACTTTCTCTGTATTCATCCGCGCCTGCAACTTCTAGACCATCGTTCTTTTTGATCTTAGCATCATCGAGGAGTTTATTAATTTCCTCAAGACTTTTACCAGTTGTCTGTCCAACAACCATGTTCATACCATCAATTGTGTCTTTTTTACCAATAAAAGTGACATCTGTATCCAAGCCGAAGATCACACCATTGCCGAGATCAACATTGTAACCTGTGTATAGGCCACCGAGCATACCGGAAAGCTTAAGATCGTGCCAACCTAAAGTGCTAGAACCTTTGTCAGATTTCATTGAACGACCACCAATCTGAGCACCAAGATAAAAACCTGTCCAAGAATAGGCAGGGGCTGCTGAGATGACTGCTGGGGCTGTTTCACGAGGGATGATAACATCAGCAGCTTGTGCTGCAGAAGCTGCTGCCATAGCGATAACAGAAGTTGTTACTAAAGATTTTATATTCATAAACTTTGCTCCTAATTTATTTATGAACACAGTGCTACAAGATTACAGAAAGAAAAGCTGTAGTAAAAATGATACAGTCACAGAAAATGGAGGGCACATCCCAGATAAAATCGCTTCATAGCTTTGTTTTGCACGAAAAACCTAAAAAATATATATAAATAACTTATTGATTTTTAAATGTAATTGTTGTTTATTGCTTATGAATTTTTTTAAGAAAATCTGAATAATATCTTTTCACATCCACAATAAATTATGTATTGTGTGATAATATAGCAACAGAGAATAACGGAGGCGCTGTCAAAGACAGCGCCTCTGTTATTTAACTTATCATCTGTTAAAATTTGTAAGCAACACCAACTCGGAAATCATTGGTTTTGTAAGATGTCTCATATTTATCATTTGAGAATTTCTTTTTACCAAAATCAGAGTAACGATATTCCGCACGGACAATAACGTTATTGGTCATTGCTAAATCAACACCAGCACCCAGAGTGTAACCAACAAGGGTCTTTGTTTCATCAGACAAGGTACCAGAAGCTATTACTTTATCTGAATCTTTGCCTGTTATTGAAATCGATGCAGTATCTTGAAGCTGCGTATAGGCGATACCACCAGCAACATAAGGCATAATGCGTTCAGCTGCAAAACCAATACGTACACGTGTCGCACCAGCCCACTTTTCTTTAAAAGTGAAACTGTGGGTCCGTTTAGCACCAGCTTCAAGCGCATCTTTACCAATATTAATTCCAGATTCTGTTAATATCTTCTTAATATAATTTATGTGATTTGGAAGAATAACATATGTGTTTCCTGTCTTCGTGTCATCTTTATTAGACCACACGATATCTGTATCAACACCTAAAATAAGGCCATTACCGAGATCAACGTTGGAACCTGCGTAAAGACCACCCATGAAACCAGATAGTTTAGGCAAAAGGTCATCAGGCGCTGGAATCTTTTTTCCGTTACTGAGAATATCCATTTTCGTTTTACCCGAAAAACCACCAAGTTGCCCACCAAGGTAGAAACCTGTCCAAGAAAAAGTTGGAGCAACAATAACGGGAGCAACAGGTGTTGGACTTGGGGGAACAATAACATCTGCTGCTTGCGCCGCTGAAACTGAAACAAAAGCGAAAGCAGAAGCTGTTATTAACCATTTCATATTCATATTTTCTCTCCATAGCTGAATATTTATTTGAACACATCATTTCATATAGAGCCCAAACTTCAGATATCTGTAGCAAAAATGATACACTCATAAAAAAAACAAAAAGCCAATGAAAGCATCCTGAATTGCTTGATCTCTTAATAAATAAGAATTGAATTATGCCAATGTACAAATGATTTTCTCTTGTCACATTTGCTCTTCTTTATAAATTTTTCAAAAATATCTGCGTTATCACCGTGGAAAGCATGTGCTCTTGTCTAATGAAAAATTATCCTTTTATATTAAATTCAAATGCTCTCATCTTAAACCATTGTATATTCAAGCAACAAAAATCATCCCTCTATACATTACAAACGAGCAAGTATGTGAAACCGTTAAAAAACTAAAAAGGTCACTTATGAATGTTTTCAATATCAAGAACTGTCAAATGCAATCGTTCTATTTAGATTTATACAAATAACGTTTTTACCTTCATCCTTAGCATGACAAAATGTGAAGGCTATGTATTTGTTTTTTTCATAAAAAAATGCTTATATTACAAATAAACTTGTATCGCACATAAACAAGACTTCCAATAATCCACGGATTGAAACAAGATCATATGCAACTTGCCTGCTCTTTGTTTTTACTTTAGGCATTTATTGTTTTTTAATATTTACCATTTTTTGCTTATCTCAACCTCATAGAAAGTCTTTTTCAGAGTTTCATCTTATTTGTAGGCTATCTATTTCATATTCTTTTATAAACGAAACTGTAAAAAATGCCTCAAGACAGGCAACTGGTATGATAAATGCTGACATCTATATTAAAACTCTCCCTAAAGCAAAAAAGATGAGAGATCTTTCTTAAAGTGTTCACACCAAACTTTTCTTTGAAAATCATTAATTGAGCAAACAATTTGGCAGAAAAAATATCTGATATTGCATCATAGACAAATAAAAAATATTTTTAAATCTAAGTCGAACAATAGATTGATTATAAACATAACTCATCATTTCGCATATTGAATAAGAAATCCGAATATCGTAAGATTCTCCCATTCCAAATCGGTTGTATGTTGCAATCACTCAAAACCATTTGATTGCATGTTACAAGCAGAAAAAGCCTTGTGGATAAAAACTGTACAAAAAAGGACTAAAAACGCTTCTTATGAAGAAGTCTCACATACCAAAGGCTGTCACAATATTGAGAGCTAGCAAAGTGTGTGATGAATGCCGTCTTGTCCCCTTCATAAGTATAAATAAGTATAAAGATGGTGGTACTCAATGGGTTTACCATTATACCCTTCATAGATAGCGTCGCGAAATGGGTTTGGGAGCATTGAAAAATGCTTCTTTAAAACAAGCGCACGTAAGTATGCAACTCAATGGCGTTTTATTTTTTGAAACACACTAAGATCAAAAGGTTAACATTAAAATAAATACTTGGTTTTCTCCTCGATTTGGACAAAGCGTTCTATCAGACCCTGTCTGCAAATAGTCCAGATTTTTGTCGAGTGGATTTCATTTAGCTTTCCATTCATGTATCATTAACCAAAGGTTCTATAGACAAGTCCTTCACTAATCCCGCCACGTACTCTAAAAACACTTATTAAGGCGTTTTACATGCCTTATATAATCACACTTAAAATGACGATATTTACGGCATAACAAAATAACTCAAAATCTCTAGGCTATATTCATCTAAACCCATGAATTTTGTAATGACTGATTGCTATTATACTGTGTTATTCGTTCACTGAAACCTTCCTGTTCGTATCTTTTCCGAACAGTCCTCTTCATTCTCACCGTGCACAATCATAACACCCTTTAAACAAATAGCTCCCCTCCTGTTTTCAGGTGATAATATCTCCTTTTTTCAATTCTCGAGCATACGTTACACCTCTCAATGTTGTTTTCTCACTTTTTAAAAACTCATTGGACTTCGTGTAAATAGGTTTGGCCGTCCTCTTTTCCCTGGTCCTTTTTTAGGATTATATCCTCTTTTTTTACCAGAATGTGACACAGGTACTAACTTAGCTGCTGTTATGTATTCACTGTTATTTGTGCAAGAAAGTTCTATTTGAAAAACTTCAGATAAGACCTTGCGAAGCTGTTCACTAGAAAAAAGACCTATTGGAGGAACAGCCGAAGATGCTCTCTGTATAAGGTTTTGAGACGCTAAAAAACTCGCCCCCTGAGCGATAGAAATTGAAGCAAAAGTAGCAAAAGCTGTAATAAAATATTTTATGTTCATAAATTTAACCTCATCAAATATCCATAATGGATTTTACCTAGTGCCTTCATTACAAATTTCTAGAGAAAAATAATATGTTTATAGATAAAAAGTGAAAATCCTTACAAATAAAGCTTTGGAGCCCTTTTGATTTTAAAATAAAAGCAAATTGCCCTGCTCTACCAACATAGAAATCACTTATTGAGTAATAAATTAAAGGCACGAAGTATCGTCTGAAAATAATAAACTATACGAGCCTCACATAAACATATTGATTTATAAATATAATTTATATTTCCTCACACAAAATGAGCGCCTCGAATATCAGAATATGCTCTCATTCCAAACTTGTTCATTATACATTAAGCAAATTTATTCGCTTCCACATCATAAATAAAGTTTGTATATGGATAAAACTCTTGAAAACAGGGGGATTCTTACGAATCCGTTTAAATGCAAAAGCTATTGCAACGTTTTGACTTAGTAAAAAGCGCTCTTGCTGACTTGTTTCTAGCACACTTTTCTAGGAGTTGCTCTTTGCATTGTTCAATACAATCGTAGTTATCTGTATACATTAATCATATAATATATTGATTTATAATGATAGTTTAGCGTTATTCATATTGAATGAAAACCTTGAATACCGTAAGATTCTCTCATCCAAATCTTTTTCATGTTGAATCCATCAAAACCATTTGATTGCATGTTACAAGTGGGGAGAGCCGTGTAAACAAAAAACACTAAAAAAAGACTAAAAATGCCTCTTATAAACCGTCTTAAGTGCCAAGGGACACACAAATATTGGGAGGTGGCAAATTGTGTGATGGTAGCGGCTTGTTACTCCATAAGCGTAAAGATGGAAGTGCTCAACGAATTTTATATCATATTTTGGGGCTTTATCTTTATACCACTCATAAGCGCCGCCGTGACATGGGCTTGGGTGCCGGTTTCTTCTAAAAAAAGCACATGAATTAGCAACACAAATATATTCCGTTTAGGGCGTTCTGTTTTACATGAAGAACGTAAATTCATTAAAAACGTGAGAAACAAAAGCGTGAGGCAATGCGTAATCTCTATTATTTAACAGACATTGCTTTAGATACTTTTGAAAGTCGTAAAGCAGAATTAAAAATGATGGTAAAGATGAGATTTGTTTTTTATATTTACGCCTTCATATTTTCCCCCAAGTAGGCTGTATACTGGTTTCAGAGATTTAAGTCTTCCAACCTACCATATGTTTCCACACTCTCCTCAAAATTGCTTTTTTCAAATAAGAGCTGTTACAAAAATAAAAAATATGAATTCGCAAAAGTACTTTGATTACCTAAACTTCAAATGAAATAGCACTTAAGAATTTATTATAACTCTTATCAGAAAAGATGAGAGGATAAAATGCCCATAATATACAAGCATTTCATCCTCTCACATCAATAATTAACTCCATTAAAAGCCAATTTTAAAGTTAGCTATGCGCAAAAATATCAACTTCCGCCCATCCTAAAAGATCAAGCCTAGCTCTCATAGGCAAAAATTGAAAGCATGCCTTGGCAACATTTTCTCGCTCTTCACGTCTTAAACGTTCTTCAAATATAACCTTTAAACGATGCAAATATAACACATCCGACGCAGCATATTCAATTTGTGCCTGTGATAACGTTTCTGCTGCCCAATCCGAAGATTGTTGCTGTTTAGAAATATTCACATTCAGCAATTCATTACAAATTTCTTTCAAGCCATGACGATCCGTATAAGTACGCGTGAGTTTCGAAGCAATCTTTGTACAAAAAATAGCCTCTGGCATAACACCAAATGTATGCGCTAAAATCGCAAGATCAAAACGCCCAAAATGGAATATTTTGATGACTGCATTATCTCCAAGAAGCTTGACCAAATTAGGTGCACTCTTTTGTCCTTTAGCAATTTGTATAATATCGGCAGTACCATCTCCAGAAGAAAGCTGAACAACACATAAACGATCACGATGGGGTTGTAACCCTAAAGTTTCAGTATCAATCGCAATGGCGTCAGTTTTATAATTGTCTAAGTTTGGTAAATCACCTTGATGAACGCGAATCTCAGCCATTTACCCTCCTATTTGCGAAAGCAGCAAGAATACGCGCCCAAGACCGCTGCCCTTTATGAAATGATTTTAAATTATACTTTTCATTAGGCGAATGAATACGGTCATCAGCCAGTCCAAAACCAACCAAAAGAGTTTCCATACCAAGAATTGACCGAAAATCTGCTACAATTGGGATCGAGCCCCCCATGGCTGTCAAGACAGCAGGCACTTCCCACTCTTGTGATAAGGCATCCTTCGCCTCCTTGATAAAAGATGAATCATCAGAAATCTGAAGTGCAGGAGAAGAACCGTGATTCTTAAATTCAACCTTACAATCAGCCGGAATTGAGCTACGTACATAATCACGCAACGCTTGGCGTATTTTCTCTGGATCTTGCTTATGCACCAAACGACAAGATACTTTTGCACTCGCTTGAGAAGCAATAACTGTTTTCATCCCTTCCCCTTCATAGCCGCCACTAATACCATTAATTTCCATGGTAGGACGTGCCCATACAAGCTCTAAAATGCTCCGCCCTTTTTCACCAGCAGGAATAGAAAGCCCTATAGGACCAAGAAAATTTTCAGCAGTACAATTAAGTTCATTCCATAACTGCAAAATCTGTGGAGGTGTTTCTTCTACGCCATCATAAAAACCAGGAAGTGTTACCCTATTATTTTCATCGTGAAGTCCTGCTAAGATTTTCGTTAGAATACGAATGGGATTAGCTGCTACTCCTCCAAAATAACCAGAATGCAAATCACGATTCGCTGCTGTAATAATCATCTCTTCTGCCATAATTCCCCGAAGAGAAAGAGCAATAGATGGTGTATCCGCATCCCACATTGACGTGTCACAAACCAATGCATAATCTGCCTTAAGTTCATCTTTATTTTCTTTTAAAAAAGGAATAAGGGAAGGAGAAGCACATTCTTCCTCACCTTCACATAAAATAGTAACTTTAACAGGAAGATGCCCTGTTTCTTTCTTAAATGCACGACATGCTTCAATAAAAGTCATCAACTGACCTTTGTCATCTGAAGCTCCACGAGCACAAATAACTTTCTCTCCATCTCTCTCTTTTAAAGAAGGTGTAAATGGATCATCCTCCCATAAACTCAAAGGATCAACAGGTTGAACATCATAATGTCCGTAAAACAACACATGCAAACAATCATCCGAAGGTCCTGGATGATGCCCAACAACCATTGGATGACCCGGTGTATCACGGCGTGAAGCCTCAAAACCGATGCTTTTTAAATCCTCTACTAACCAGTCAGCTGCTTTACGACATGCATCCTTGTAAGCCGAGTCTGTAGAAATCGATTGAAAACGTAAAAGAGAAAAAAGGCGTTCAAGGCTCTTTTCTATATTTCCATCAAGATGTGTTAGTACTTTATTCAGCATAAAAAAAACCTCTCAAGCCTTGTGTAATTATATTATAGATACGACGACTTTAAGCCTCTTGTAAGATTTTGCAAGACACCTTATTCATTTTTGGCATTGTGAGCAGTAAAAACTTGAACGTCCAGCCTGTAAAATACGCACAATAGGCGTTCCACATTCCAAACATTGCTTGCCTTCTCGTCCATAAACTGAAAAAGCATGTTGAAAATAACCAAGTGAACCATCTATATGCATATAATCACGTAAAGAAGAGCCACCAGACAAAATGGCTTCAGAAATCACATTGCGTATATTTTGTGCTAAAGAATCTGCAAATTCACATGCACGTGCCGTTTTTGATGCCAATGTAAATGCACCACGTTGTGGAGACAAACGACTCCGCCAAAGTGCTTCACAAACATAAATATTCCCAAGACCTGCAACAATAGACTGATCAAGTAAAACGCTCTTGAGAGACATTTTTTTATTAACAAAAGCCTTTTGTAAATAACGACCAGAAAACGAATTACTCATAGGTTCAAGCCCTAGCTTATTTAAAAGTGGATGTTCATAAAGCTTGTCCGTATTGACTAAAAGCATAAATCCAAAGCGACGCACATCATTATAAATAAGATGATAAACTTCACCATCCCTTGTTTGAATATCCATGACAAAATGATCATGCTTAATCAATTTACTTGTCGTTGAAAAAACTGTTCTTAAAAGATCATTCTCTATACGCCATGAACCAGACATTCCTAAATGGCTTAAAATCGTTTCATCCTGAGAAAGATGAAATAATAAATATTTCGCACGCCGACCAAGTTCTATAATTGTTCTGCCAATAAGGCGCTCAGAAAAAGCCTCAGGAAAAGGAAAGCGCAAATCTCTACGATTAAGTCTGACAGATACTATCTTTGCATCAGTTACAACAGGCTCAAGTCCACGACGAACTGTCTCTACTTCAGGAAGTTCAGGCATCTCTCTTCTTTAAATAATTATACACGTTCCAATTGTATCACCAATAAATTGATTTCTTTTCCCCCCTCAAAGAACGAAGGTTTCCTCTACATCTGCTCTATAAGAAACAAATTTTTGATGAGTGGATTTCTCTTGGCGTCCTACTCATATGAGTCACTTAACTAAAGGCTTTATAGCCAAGCCCTGCCTTGAATATTCACCAGACACTCTAAAATACTTAACGTATCAATGAGGCTTACATCCCACTCCACATCGAATGCGGCATAACAGGATTAAGCCCATTCACCCTTACGAAACACAGGAACTCTTACACCATCTTGGGTAATGCCATCTATATCAATTTCGCCAGAACCAATCATCCAGTCAATATGAATGACACTTTTATTACCACCACGTGCTGCAATCTCTTCTGACGTCAAAGATGCCCCATCTAAAAAGCATTTGGAATAACATTGCCCTAAAGCAATATGACATGCAGCATTTTCATCAAATAAGGTATTATAAAAAAGGAGGTCACTCTTAGAAATTGGTGAAGAATGGGGCACAAGAGCAACTTCGCCCAATCGGCTTGCACCCTCATCACTTTGCAAAACCTGTTGCAAAACTTCCTGACCCGTTGATGCACGAGACTCAACAATACGCCCTGCTTCAAAACGTACTTCAATATTATCAACCAGTGTTCCTTGATAGGAAAGTGGTTTCGTCGAACGAACAAAACCTTCAACCTTATGAGCATGAGGAGTCGTGAAAACTTCCTCTGTCGGAATATTCGGATTGCAAATAACACCATTTTGAGCAACGGATGCACCACCATGCCATTCATGATCATCTGCCAAACCAACAGTTAAATCAGTCCCTGGCCCTGTAAAGTGTAAGGCAGCAAAACGCTGCGCATTAAGCCAAGATGATCGTTTCTTTAAATTCTCGTTATGGACAACCCACGCATGTACCGGATCTTCTTCTGTAACACGTGAAGCAGAAAAAATTGCATCGGCTAATTTTTTAATCGCCTCATTCAGTGGTAAAGAAGGAAACATTGCCTCAGCCCATCCTGCTGTTGGATAAGCAACAATTGACCAATTTATAGAAAAATTCGATATTTTTTTGAGAGCAGGCTGGTAAGCTAGCGAAGTCGCCTTATTCAAACGCGCAACCTTATCAAAATCTTGATTGGAAAGGAGCAAAGGATTATCACCAACAATTGCTAAACGCGCTGCCCCATTTTCAAAAGCCTTCGCCATTCCCTCATAAAGCCAAGAAGGGGCACAATCAAAACTAGCTGTATGGGCATTTTCAAAACGTGTAAGCGATAACATATCATCACTAAAAATTGGTGTAATGACACCAGCACCAACCTTATAAGCATGATATGCAATACGCCGAACAAAAGGTAATGCTGAAACTGGAGCAGTCAAAACAAGATCCTGCCCCTCTTGTAAATTCAACCCCACTTTTACTGTAATTTCTGCAAGACGATTAAGCATTTCAGGCGAAATTGTCTCATGAATATCAAAGTACATTACCAATACCCTTCTTTAAATAAAATGCGTTCTTTACGTCGTCATATTATAAATTGTTTTTTAGATCCTTTGAGTTTACTTTCTCTACGTATATTGATGCGTGTTATTATCGCTAAAGGATCACTTAATTCATAAACCGCAATGGGGGTATAACCCTTCTTTTGTCGTGAAAACTTACCAGTTTCTGTGTCGTTTTTCTAACATTGCAACAATTGCATTTAACTGATCTGATGAAGGCAAAGTCATAATCGTTTTATTTTCCTCTTTCCTAGCTAGATGTTGAGGTGCATAGGCAGGAATAGGAACTTTATCAAGCTGTACCATAGCAAAATGCGCAGGATGTGCCGTTTTGGACTGTGCTACCTCTATCGAAGGAGATGCACTTTTCTCTACCTTTACTCCCCTACTTTCTGTACCTTCATCTATAAAGCTTGGCGCATGACCAGAACGTTCTTGAGCAAAAGCATAAGCAACATCATAAGGGCGATTATTTGTAGGAACTTGAAGTTCCCCATTACGTGATCGTTTTTCATAAAAAGCATTTCCCCCTGCAACCTGAACATAATGCATGTTTTTATACGGAAAAGACAAACCAGCGGTATGAAAAAACTTAGCGTGTTTAACTTTCTTATCTCGTTCACCCCGTAAAACAGCATCAGCCGCCTCTCTTACACGAGCAACAGATGCTTTCTCCGTCATAGGACGCGTTAAAACACCAGGAGCAAACTGCTTATATTGACCAACAACACCACAAATCGTCTTAGGATAGGCGGTTGAATTAACACGATTCATAACAACCGTCCCAACGGCAATCATTCCTTCACGGCTTGTGCGATTTGATTCAAAATACATCGCTCGCATAAGACATTGACGCTCTGTCAATGGATACGTAACTGTTTTTGTCTTATTGTTATTTACTTTTCCAGTATCTAAACGATTTGAAGCACACCCCACAACAACTAACGGCGCTACACAACAGGTAACAAAAACATTCCAACGACTTTTTTTCATCTTATGCAACACATTCCTATAATCTCTGAGCTATTCAAATTTTGAAATGAGCTTTAAATGTATCTCTCAATAAAGTACATAGCTAATTGTTACCACTCAGTAAAATTTTAATACAAGAGGTAATAAAAAAGTATCTATGCAAAATAAAAAATAAAAAACTCTTAATTTACAGATCAATATTGTTATTCTTCATGGTCCAATATAGGCCATAATAACCCACACGTTTCAATTACAATAAAGCAACACTATCCACTTCTTCTACATCCGAAAAAATTTGGATAGCAAAACTCTTTGCATCGATATTGAAAAAAATAATACAGATATCCCCTTTAATATAAAAACATAAAACTTTAATAAAACGATCTGAAAGGAAATTTCCCTAGAAAACTCCCCTCCGGCCACAACACGAGTGATGATATCATCCAATATACAAATATGTCAAACCAAGAGTTAGAAATCTGCCATGCTTCTCTGAAAAAACTCTTTGTTTCTTCTTTGTGCTTTTCCATAATATAGCTATCTTATTCTTTCTATAGCTGCACTGTAAGAAAATACTCATAGTATCTACAAACTTATTTTATATATATAAGAAAAATTTTAATCTATTTTCTTCTCACCTATCCCAACTTTATAAGTAAGGTCATCGCGAGGACGATCAGAAGACATATGGTAACCCGTTATGATATAATGCAGCATTTCAGCAATATTCGTAACATGATCACCAATTCGTTCAATATTCTTTAAACAAAACAGCAAGTGCGTACAAACCGTAATATTGCGCATATCTTCCATCATATATGTCAAAAGTTCACGAAAAAGAGAAGTATACAAAGCATCAATCTTCTCATCACGCTCACGCACAGCGTCAACACGCTCTAATAGGCGACTCGTATAAGCATTTAAGACTTCTTTTAATTGATTGAGTGCTAAAGCTGTAATTGTTTCAAGCCCATGATAAACAGAAGCAGATTGACGTATTTCTGAAAGTGCAACAGTCCTTTTAGCAATGTTTTTAGCCATATCCCCAATCCGCTCAAGATCAGAAGAAATACGAATAGCTCCAATAATTTCACGCAAATCAACAGCCATCGGTTGGCGTTTGCAAATAATAGCAACCGCTTTTTCATCAATGTCACGTTCTGCTTCATCTAAAAATACATCATCGGCAATCACTGTCGTTGCAAGTTGAAGATCACTACACACAACCGATGCGACAGAACGTTCAATCATCCTTTCTGCATGGCTCCCCATTTCTGTAATCCTTGCTTTTAAATATTTTAGTTCTGCATCATAAGAACGGACAGTATGGTTCATAGACATATCTTACACTCCTCAATTCACCTATCCAAAACGCCCCGTAATATAATCTTGCGTCCGTTGCTCTTTTGGTGAGGTAAAGATCATTTCAGTCGCACCAACTTCTACCAAATGCCCTAAATGAAACATAGCCGTATATTGAGAAACACGTGCGGCCTGTTGCATGGAATGCGTTACGATAACAATTGTATAATTTTGCCGTAATGCATCGATAAGCTCTTCAATCCGTGCCGTCGCAATGGGATCAAGAGCTGAACAGGGCTCATCCATCAAAATAACTTCAGGACTAACCGCAATAGCACGTGCAATACACAAACGCTGTTGTTGTCCCCCTGATAAACTTGTTCCAAGATCATGAAGACGGTCTTTTACTTCTTCAAATAAACCTGCCTGCCTCAAACTCTTTTCAACTATATCATGCAATTCAGAGCGCGTTTTAACTAAACCATGAATGCGTGGACCATACGCAACATTTTCAAATATAGATTTTGGAAAAGGACTAGGCTTTTGAAAAACCATTCCAACACGGGCGCGCAATTCTACAACATCAATCCTCTGGTCATAAATATTCTCCCCATCTAAGGTAATAAGACCGGTTGTTTTAGCGCCTTCAATCGTATCATTCATACGGTTAAAACAACGCAAAAAAGTCGACTTTCCGCATCCTGATGGACCAATCAAAGCTGTTACTTGATGTTCAGGAATATCAAGTGTAATACCGTGGAGTGCTTCTTTGTCTCCATAAGAAACCTTCACATCCTGACCTCGCATTTTAATCTTCATTACAAAAATTCACCTTACAAAAATCTTATCAAAACTGTTATTTTATTAAAATTACTGGCGGCGTTCAAATCGTCGACGTAAAAAAACCGCAGAAATATTCATGATTGCAAGAAAAATCATTAACACAATAATAGCACCTGACGTCTTTTCAACAAAAGCGCGCTCTGCTTCACCCGCCCACATAAAAATTTGAACAGGCAAAGCCGTTGCTGGATCCATGGGGGTTGTAGGAATATTAACAACAAAAGCAACCATTCCAATCAAAAGCAAAGGCGCTGTTTCACCCAAAGCCTGTGCGACTCCAATAATTGTGCCTGTCAAAATACCAGGCGCAGCTAAAGGAACAACATGATGAAAAATCATTTGTGTTTTTGATGCTCCCAGTCCTAAAGCTGCTGCACGAATAGAAAGAGGAACAGCACGCAGAGCAGAGCGTGTTGCAATAATAATCGTGGGAAGAGTCATGAGCGCTAAAACAAGACCACCAACAAAAGAGGCTGAACGTGGTAATCCTAAAAAATTAACAAAAAACGAGAGTCCTAAAAGACCAAACACAATTGAAGGAACAGCTGCAAGATTATTGATATTAACCTCTATAAAATCTGTAAATTTATTTTTGCGTGCATATTCTTCCAAATAAAGAGCCGTTGCTATGCCTATCGGAAGTGAAACTAATAAAACGATGCCTATCATATAAAGAGAACCAATAATCGCAACACCTAATCCCGCAGTCTCAGGACGACTTGAAGCGCCAAATGTAAAAAAACCAATATTAAATGTTTTATAAAGCGTACCATCATGCGCTAAACGCTTTATCCATTCTACTTGTCGATTAGAAACTTTACGGTTTTTTTCTGCTACACGCAGATCAATCTGTCCCTTATAAGCAGAATCAATATCCGCAGATGCCAAAACCTTAACTTTTTGCATTGTGCCAATCAGTTTTGGATTCTTTGTTACCATTTCACGCAGCTGAACACGGACACCATTTGAAAACATACGGTTAACTTCTCGAAGAGAGACGCGGTCATTTTGATCTATATTAAGTTTCTTTGCTAAAGCATTGCGTACAAGAAGCGGATAATTCGCCGTCATGAGCACTCGCGGTTTTGTTTTATGTTGACCACTTGGATCAATGATCTTTTCATCCAAATAAATCGATAATGTCATTTCACTTTGAAAAAAAGCTGTATAACCCTGACTAATGATAGACCATAAAAGCGTAAATAAAAAAAACAAACCAATAAAAATGGCAATCAAACCATAGGCACGAAAACGACGTTCAGCCCAATACCGACGCTTGAGGCTAATATTGCGACGAGGGAAAAAATCTTCATTCATTCATATTGTTCCCGATATTTACGCACAATATAAAGAGCCAGAATATTCATCAAAAGTGTCATAACAAAGAGCGTCATCCCTAAGGCAAAAGCCACCAGAGTTTGTGGAGAATTAAACTCAAAATCACCAGTCAATTGATTAACAATCTTAACAGTCATCGTAGTCATTGCTTCGAAAGGATTGAGTGTTAAGTTTGCTGCAACACCTGCCGCCAAAACTACAATCATTGTTTCTCCAATTGCACGCGATGCCGTTAACAAAATGGCCCCCATAATCCCTGGAAGCGCTGCTGGTATAACAACTTTTTTAATTGTTTCAGATTGCGTTGCGCCTAAACCATAAGAACCTTCACGTAAAATGCGTGGAACAGCCGTAATAACATCATCCGATAAAGAGGAAACAAAAGGTATCAACATAATTCCCATCACAACTCCAGCGGTCAAAACACTTTGTGCCATAATAAACCCACCCCCATCTGAGAGAGAAACAGAGAGATCACGTAAAAATGGTCCTACAACCTTCAAAGCAAAAAAACCATAAACAATGGTTGGAATGCCAGCAAGAACTTCCAACAATGGTTTTACAATTGCTCGCAATCGCGCAGAAGCATACTCAGCCATATAAAGAGCTGAAAATAGCCCTATAGGTACAGCAAAAAGCATGGCGACAAATGCAATATAAAGCGTACCCGCAAGAAGCGGTATTAAACCAAATTGTCCTACTTCATCGCTTGAGCCGCTCGCGGAAAAACGCGGATCCCAAACTGTTCCTAAAAAGAAATTTGAAAAGGATACAGACTGAAAAAAGCTTACTGTCTGAAAAAGCATAGAAAGCGCAATGGCTATTGT
The DNA here is from genome assembly GCF_042193375.1 of Bartonella sp. TT67HLJMS. Lineage (NCBI taxonomy): Bacteria > Pseudomonadati > Pseudomonadota > Alphaproteobacteria > Hyphomicrobiales > Bartonellaceae > Bartonella > Bartonella sp. TT67HLJMS. The sequence continues at coordinate 104,413 of NZ_JBHILP010000004.1, read as the reverse complement.
TGTCAAGACTGCAACAATAGATGCACAAATTAATCCAATAATAATAAAAGATTCAACCTTATTGCGCGCACGCTGATGAGGCGCAATTTGCACCATTCCACAGATAAAACCAAAAGACGCAATAACAAAAAGGAAACCATAACCTATAAACTTAAGCTTTTCAGAAGAGAATACCCACGACTGTGCTATTTTGAACACATCATCCGATGCTTCACTAGGTAAAATCAATCCCTTCGCGAATAACTGTGCCTGCACTTCCTTATAGGAAGCGGTAGAAAGATTCCCCTCAAAGCGATGAATCATTTTGACGAGACTTCGAAGTGTCTCCCAAAGTAGATCATGATTTACAGAATCTGTTACATGCGCACTATACGCCCCAAGCTCTCGAGAGGCATTATATTCTAAATAAATTGTACTCCCAACATCCCAAACAATTAAAAAAATAAAAGCTGGAATAACAGTAATCAAAAATGTCCACCAGCCATAATAATACGCACGAGAATGCATCTTATGCTGTTTGTATTCAAGAATGCGTGCTCGCATATAAGAAATACAAAAGCCACAAAATCCAAAAATCAATAATAACAAAATAATGAAGGAAATGCGCATTTTATCTTTCAGTTTTTATAAAAAATAGCACCTAAATTTCCTATCCCAGAAATCCAACCAATTATTCCCTGCAAATTATTTCAATGTCATTACTCGACCAGTAGAAAAATCAGAACGCTGTGCTTGACGCTCCTTTTCAGGAGAAACAATCAAACCATATTCAGCCAAAGGACCATCTGGACCTATCATTTGATCAGAAAGAAAAAAGTCAACATACTCTCGCAAACCTGAAACAATATCTAAATGTGCTTTCTTAATATAGAAAAAAAGTGGTCGAGAAACTGGATATTGTCCACTAGAAATCGTCTCAACTGTTGGCGCAAAACCGTTAATATCGGCAACCTTCAGCCTATCAGCATTATTTTGATAAAAAGACAAACCAAAAATACCAACCCCTGTTTTATTAGAAGTTAGACGCGCAAATGTTTCAGAATAATCACCATCAATATCAACCGCTTTTCCATCCTTACGTACTGCAATACAAGCAGTGTGTATCTCCTTATCACCCATTCCTAAAGACTTCATCACCTCAACTGCCCCACTCTCTTTACACCCCTCAGTAAGTAATTTTTCCTCAAAAACTTCACGCGTCCCATGCTTCTCTCCAGGAATATACGCTGCTATCGTCCAATCAGGAAGAGCACTATTAACTGCACTCCATTTCAAAACATTATTCGGTTGCAACTTTCCGTCTATAATAATTCGAGCAGCAAGAGCTTTATAAACATCTACTGGCTTTAATTTCCAATCAGGACCCTTAATATCTGTTGCAAAAACAATACCATCATACCCAATACGTATTTCCTCAACATCTTTTACACCAGCATCAAAACAAGACTGTAATTCACTCGGTTTCATTGCTCGCGAAGCATTGACAATATCAACGGTGTTCTCCCCAATACCACGGCAGAATTCCTTAATACCAGCTCCTGTTCCACCCGATTCGATAACAGGAACCTTAAAATGGGGATAAATTTCTCCAAATGTCTCAGCAACAATCTTTTGATAAGGTAAAACTGTAGATGAACCAGTAATCTGTATTTGATCGCGCGCATTGCCTCCATTTGCTGACAGCAGTAGCGCAAAAATCAATCCCACTCCAATTGATAATACTCTGCTCATCTATAAACTCCCTAAAAATTGAGGACAAAGCCTCTTAATTTATATCATACGGTCATTCTAGTTCACATTTGCAACATAACAAATATAAAAAACAACATGGATCATTTTTTTAAAACCATGTTTTTGTCCTCTGTCAAATAAATTAATTTGAACGCTTGAACTCAATAACATCCCAAAACAAATGAGCAACATCTGTACCGCAGAAGCGTTTAATTTCACGAATTCCTGTAGGAGACGTCACATTAATTTCTGTTATATAATCTCCGATCACATCAATCCCCACAAAAAGAAGACCACGTTCCTTTAAGGCTGGAGCAATGCGTTCACAAATCTCATAATCACGTTTTGTTAACTCAACATTTTCCGCGCGACCTCCAACATGCATATTAGAGCGCACATCTGTTTTTGTCGGAATTCGATTAATAGCTCCAACGGGTGTACCATCAAGCAAAATAATCCTTTTATCTCCTTTTCGTACTGCCTCTAAATAGCGCTGAACAATAAAAGGTTCATGATAAATTTCTGCAAACATTTCCAACAATGATGCTAAATTGCGATCATCTTGTTTTAAATAAAAAACACCAGCGCCCCCATTTCCATAAAGTGGTTTAACAATAATATCGCCAAATGTCTCTCTAAAAGCTGTTATTTCTTCAATATCTTTGGTAATTAATGTTTCTGGCATCAGATCAGAAAATTCAGTAACAAAAATTTTTTCTGGGCTGTTGCGTACCCATGCTGGATCATTCACAACGAGTGTTTTAGGATGAATACGTTCTAACAAATGAGTCGTTGTGATATAATTGAGATCAAAAGGTGGATCTTGGCGTAAAAGAACCACATCCATATCTGTTAATTCCGTGCGAACAGGCTTTTCTAATTGATAGTGGCTTCCCTCTTTATCATGCACAATCAATGGCTCTAGTCGTGCAATCACACAACCATCACACAGAGATAAACGATCTGGTGTATAATGGAAGAGAGAATGTCCACGTTCTTGTGCTGCTAAAGCGAGTGCAAATGTCGTATCTCCTTGAATCCGAACTGTTGAAATATGATCCATCTGAATGGCAATTTTCATAAATAAATCCTCCCTATCCTAAAAGCAGACTGGTCTATGCACCATAAACTTAGTAAACAATAAAAGAACTATGACAAGAGAAAATTTATGACACAAGAAACAGATACAAAATTAAACAACAAAGAAATCGAACGCTATGCACGCCACATCATTTTGCCTGAGATTGGTGGTGCAGGGCAACAAAAGCTAAAAAAAGCACGTGTTCTTGTTGTGGGCGCTGGTGGTCTTGGTGCTCCTGTCTTAACCTATTTGGCTGCCGCAGGTGTTGGAACCCTTGGAATTGTCGATAACGACATCGTTTCACTTTCCAATTTACAACGCCAAGTTATTCATAAAACAAATGCAATAAACAAAAGAAAAACAGACAGTGCTGAAACCACTATAAAAGCAATAAATCCCCATGTTGTAGTTGAAAAACACACCCTACGCTTAGATAAAAGTAATGTGGATAAACTGCTCAATGCTTACCACATCATTGTCGATGGAAGTGATAATTTTACGACACGCTATCTTCTTGCTGATCACGCTGCCCAATGCAAAAAACCTTTAATAAGTGGTGCTGTAGAACGTTTTAATGGCTCATTAACCGTCCTTATGCCGTATAAAGACAATAATCCTCACTATCGCGATTTATTTCCCACGCCTCCGGCTCACGGGACTATCCCAACATGCGCTGAAACTGGAATCATCGGTGTTTTACCTGGCGTTATTGGGACCCTACAAGCAATGGAAGTTATTAAAATGATCACAAATATTGGTGAACCCTTAGTGGGAAAAATTCTTCTCTACAATGGATTATTAGCGCAATTTAATATTATTACTTATAAACGCTCAAATTATAAGGAAAATGCCATAGTTATTAAGAAGCTTGGAGAATCATGATTATGTCTCCTCCCGCATTAATTTTTAGCACTCTCGCAATATGTATTGAAATACTGATGTTTTATCGTAAGTCATCGAAACACTGTAACCAATGGAAACTATTAAATTTATCACAAATATGGAAGACCTTTTGTGAAAAAATAATTCTCTATAATAGCTTATCAGCATAATTTCATGTCATCATCTATAAATGAACAAAGACTCGTGCAAACTTAGCTGCCATCAGTATTCTTGTGTAAAAAATTTTCGAAGTAGATAAAAATATAATCAGCAGAATTCTATTTTACTATTTACACATAAAAATTGCTTCACATGAAAGTGCTTACTTCAAACCATAACTTATAAATAAATAATTTAAATCATAGTTTAGTTATCGATACTATAAGAGATCAATGATCTGTCCCTACACCTCTAACCTCAAGAGAAAACGTCTATTCATCAAGCATCATAAAACGCAGCTTAGGATTATTGCACGTATAAGAATAATCAATTGTCTCTGTTCGCAAGAAAAATACATGGGTATTGATGTGTACAGAAAGATTAAGATAAACCTCATGGAGAGCTCTAATTACATAATTATTGCATTCAGAAGCAGAAAGCTGCCGCTCATGAATTGATAATCCTTCAGCGATAATTTCACAGACAAGCTTATGTAGAAAAAGTGAAGCAAACCAATTTTGAAAATCAATCTGCAGATGACAACGTAACGAGTGCATTTTTATAAAAGATCTCTTTAAAACAAGCGAGTAAATATGTAACATTAATGTGTTCTGTTTTGAATGAGGGACGTTCCCCCCTAACAAAACATTGATAAGAGCTCTTTTGATAAAACCGTGAAACTAAAATTACAAAAAATCAGACTTCTTTCTAAAATTAACATCTATGGTATAAGTTAATTTGGCTCGTTCGCTTTATTATTATCCATTGGTAAAGGAACAGGATGATCGGATAAACTGCGTAAATAAAGCAAAAGATCGGCACGATCTTGATCATTTTTAATTCCACGAAAAGACATAATAGTCCCAGGAAAAGCTTCACGTGGAGAATGTAAATAACGATCCAAAGTGATAAAATCCCATTTTTGATCAGAATGAGAACGCAATGCCCGTGAATAAGCAAAACCTGCTGCTGATGCCAAAGGGCGATTAACAATCTCCCAGAGAACTGGGCCAACACGCCCTGCTTCATTGCGTCCAGAAGTATGGCATATGGCACATTGGCGAAAAAGTTTACGGCCATTTTCAAAATTGCCTTGTTGAAGACGGCTATTTAGTGATAGAGAAACATCAGGTGCTTTTTGTTTTTCTTGAAATGTATCATTCTTGGCAACTGTATGATAATATTGGACTGATGTAGGATGATCGTAAACTATATTGCTGAGTGTAGAAATCCCCACAATAATGACCAGCACACATAAACAAGCACAAATAAAATAAATAAATCTCGGGCGATTCATAAAAACTCAAATGTTCACGGTTTCATTACCATTTTTAGTTTAAGCTTTTTCTTTATAACACACAACATCATAAATGCATCACAGATGACATTTGGAATCTTACAATGGCTCTTGAACCAATTATTCTTATTCCTGCTCGTATAGGCTCAACCCGTCTTCCTCAAAAAGCTCTCGCTGAAATTGGCGGAAAGCCGATGATTGTACATGTCGCAGAACAAGCCAAAAAAGCTGCAATAGGGCGTACGATCGTTGCAACAGATCATAATGATATTGCTAAAGCTGTTGCAGATTATGGGCATGAATGTATCATAACACAAGGTGATCATAAGTCTGGATCTGATCGTATTTATGAAGCTTTAATGCGTATTGATCCTGAACAACGTTACAATACCATTTTAAATATACAAGGTGACTTACCAACAATAATGCCTCGTGAAATCATTCATGCGCTACGCCCTTTAGAAAATAGCTTTACTGACATTGCAACCTTGGGTGCTCTAATCATTGAAGAAAATGAAAAAAGAGATCCCAATGTGGTCAAAATCATTGGTACACCTCTTTCTCAAAATCGCCTTCGTGCTCTTTATTTTACGCGCACCACAGCACCTTATGGAGATGGTCCTCTTTATCATCATATTGGAATATACGCTTATCGGCGCGAAGCACTTGAGAAATTTATATCATTCAAACCCTCTACACTCGAGCAACGCGAAAAACTTGAACAATTACGTGCATTAGAACATAATATGCGCATCGATGTGGAGATAGTTGATACAATTCCCTTAGGCGTAGACACACAACGTGATCTCGATAGAGTACGTAAGATTTTAGCATGAAAATACTTAAAAAAACCAATAAAATTTCTTTCCAAGGAGAATACGGCGCTAATTCCCATATTGCTTGCTCCAATATGTTCCCCAATATGGATGCTGTTCCCTCTGCTACTTTTGAAGACGCCCTTAATTTAGTGGAAAGTGGGAAAGCTGATCTTGCTATGATCCCTATTGAAAATACTCTTGCGGGACGCGTTGCAGACATCCATCATCTTTTACCGCAATCATCTCTTTATATTATTGATGAATATTTTTTACCTATCCATTTTCAATTAATGGTTTTGCCCGGCGTTACATATGACGAAATTAAAACCGTCCACAGCCATACGCATGCCCTTGCACAATGCCGAAAAATCATACGAAACAACGGTTGGAAACCTGTTGTTTCTACAGACACTGCTGGAGCTGCAAAGTTTATTAAAAAAAATGCTAAACGTTCACAGGCTGCCTTAGCTCCTCTGATCGCAGCAGAACTCTATGGACTTGATATTCTTGAAAGGGATGTTGAAGATAACCCTCATAATATTACCCGTTTTGTCATCCTTTCACGCTCCAAACGACATGTCCCCAAGCCTAAAAATGGCGAAAAAATCATCACCAGTCTTCTTTTTCGAGTGCGCAATGTCCCCGCCGCTCTCTATAAAGCTATGGGAGGATTTGCAACGAATGGTATCAATATGACAAAATTAGAAAGCTATCAAATTGGTGGAAATTTCAATGCAACACAATTCTTTGTTGATATTGAAGGACATCCTGAAGATCCGATGATGAAACTTGCCTTAGAAGAATTATCTTTCTTTTCTGCAGAACTGCGTATTATAGGTACTTATCCCGCACAAAACGATCGAACATCGTATATATAAAAGCAATTAAGCTGCCATCATTTTTTGCTGATATCAAAGAGCATCGTAAAAATTTCATGATGCAACGCATCTCGGAAGAGCTTGTTTTTTACTCAACACCCTTCATAAACACTGAAGAAGAAAAATTAGCTCTCAAAACAATTCAAATTATTATACATAATAGAGCATTCAAATCTCTTAGACTGATATCATTCTGAACATGGTTTAAAGCTAGAAAATGCACCTTAGCCCTGCTTTTCGCATTAAGTTTGAACTTTCATTTTTATAAAAACTGATTTATGATTCATCTCACTTTAGAAAAAAGGAAAGGATAATGAAAAAAATCTTCGCGCAAGGATTATTAGCCGCAAATATTCTCGCCTGCTCTAGTGTTGCATTTGCTGGCTTTGGTGAGAGAAAATGGAATTTTTCGCTGGATGAAAGTGTTGTGATCACCCCATCCGATGTTGTCCATCAAGGAGTTGAATACTCTTGTAGTATCTTTAAACCGAATAAAGTATCCTTCACTTTATCGTACTCTACCCCTTCTGATCTAAACAAATTGAGAATTGTTGTTGATGATGAAAAGAAAATAACCCATGATAAAGAAAAGAAGGTCTTTACACTAAAAAATATAAAATCTCTTCATATAAGTTTTCCTTCGTCAGGACATTATATTTTTAAAAATATTACGAAGAAAAAAGTTGTTGGAACAAATTGTGACACAGGAGATTATGATTAATAATATTTCTATAACATCTAAATTTGAGTAGAGTTATTCTTTTTTCAGGTATTTTTTTCAAAATACGACATGATAAGCTGTTAAAACTAATCGCTGAAGGGGTATTTTTATACTAATATGGAAAAACCTTAAGCTGCTCAGAACATTAGATATTGAAGGACTTTTGCAAAAACTAAAAGACTAAACTTAAATTGTTCTGGATTTCCTACTATCAGAGCTATTTTTTAATAAGAATATGACTTCTATCTTCGTAGCTGCTTCATTTTAAGTGCTATGAAGCACATCTTACCCAAATCACTTAGATAAACAGAAAAGCGAAACTTGCTCTATAGATGTATTCCTCGCTGCATTTTAAATCATACTCATTCAGCTTTTTGTAAAAATTCATCTCTCTTTTCCCTCCTTGTTAAAGAATATAATTATTTGAAACTATAAAATGTCGCTTATATCGAATAAGAACCATTTTTACGCTTATAAAACCAGTACCCCCCTTATTTCTATAGCGCTGAATGTTGCATCTTCTCTTGTATGAGCACAGTCACTTAAAAAATATATGAAACCTTTTCTCAAATGATGAAAATTCATATGTTGATCCATCTTGTGATAAACATCGATGTTTTTTAATTAAAAGAACAAGCACGCAAAGAGCAATAACATCTACTCAGTATTTATATTCGTATATGTTAAAAGAAAAAATATTACGTATTTGATATTCTCATTCACTATAGAAATCAGGTGGTGGTCTTATAAGATATTTAAGATATTGACTTATCATTATAAGACTTTGATTTTTTATACTGAATTACAATCACAAATAAAGTAAGATCCTCCCATCTTAAATCTTCATATTGAATCAATTAAAATCGTTTCCTTGAAAGTTACAAATGGGAGTGGTGTGTGAGTAAAAACGATTAAAAAAGGAATAAAAATGCTTCTTATAAAGCCTCTCAAGTGCAAGGGATCGCAACATTTAGAATTGTTAATAGTATGAGGGCTCAAATTTATACTTTTATTAAGCATAAAGAGGGTAGTGCACAATGGATTTATACCTCAAGGGAAGTATGTATACTATTTACGAGCGGGGGTTGAAATATAGTTAAGAGTACTGAGAAATAGCTCTTTAAAAAGCATGTAAATGAACAACATTAAGTTATTCTGTTTGGGATGTTCTGTTTTGTGTGAGAGGAGCAACACCATTAAAGCAATATTTGCTAATTATTTAAATAGCACTCTTCCCCCTAACTTTCGAATGTTAGCCAATTACATGATCTATCTACTTTATTTGCTGCTTTAACTGTTGTAAATTTTTGATGATTCAATTTCGTAGTTTTAGAACAGATATATCTATCCTAAAACTCTTACATATTTCAGCGAATGAGAATAATTATACATTCAAATTATCCTAAGCGAAAAAATATTTTCATACCAAATAAAGATGAAGAGCTACTGCTATGAAAACTGATAAATCCATAATCTCTTTGTTGTTTATATGTCAATAAATTAAACGCAAAGGAAAATTCTTCGTCGTTCTTAGGATATTTTTCGTTTCTGAGCTTGATTTTTCATTCCAAATCGACAATATGAACTTGGGAGGTTGGTGGTGGACGAACTGCTCGCCAACTGGGTCAGGTCTGGAAAGAAGCAGCCCCAACGAGTTTTGGTACGGGTCATCGTGCCAACCTCCTATTTTGCTGAAGAAATTATTTTTTTATGCTGTCTTTTAGCGAGGTACTTTTAATCTTCAGAGCGGCATTTGTATGCAGCAAATAAAGGGGTTTGGTTATTTTTTAACAAATTATCCCATAAATAGTTTGATTAAGAAAAAATCCTTTTATATGAGACTACAGTATTGATTTATGCTTTTGTATTATCAAAATGTACGCATAAAGAACTTCGAAGTTGGAAATATTCATGGAAAATGTACCGGTAGAAACAGCCTATCGTGTTCTTGCTCGTAAATATCGACCCCAAAACTTCTCTGACCTTATTGGTCAGGAAGCTATGGTGCGTACTCTCACCAACGCCTTTGAAAAAGGTCGTATTGCACAAGCGTGGATGTTAACAGGGATTCGTGGCGTAGGTAAAACCACAACAGCACGTATTTTGGCACGTGCGCTTAATTATAAAACAAAAGATATTGACCAACCGACAACCGTATTAGACTCTCTTGGTGAACATTGCACACAAATTATCGAAGGACGCCATATTGATGTTATAGAAATGGATGCCGCTTCTCATACGGGCATTGATGATATTCGTGAAATTATTGAACAAATACGCTATCGTCCTGTTTCTGCACGTTATAAGGTTTATATTATCGATGAAGTACATATGCTCTCAACACAAGCCTTTAATGGTTTATTGAAAACTCTTGAAGAACCACCGTCCCATGTGAAATTTATTTTTGCCACAACAGAAATTCGCAAAGTTCCTATTACAATCCTTTCGCGTTGCCAACGTTTTGATTTGCGGCGTATTGAATCAAAAGCTTTGAGTGCACATTTGCGCCAAATTGCGAAATATGAAAAGGTAGAAGTAGAAGATCAAGCACTCTCTATGATTGCCCGTGCTGCAGAAGGATCTGCACGTGATGCATTATCCATTTTTGATCAAGCGATTGCCCATAGCAATGGCAATGTTAATGCCATTGCGGTGCGTACAATGTTAGGATTAGCGGATCAAGCACGTATTATTGATCTTTTTGAATTTATCATGAAGGGCGATGTTGTTAATGCATTACATGAATTACGCAGTCAATATGAGGCAGGTGCTGATCCTCTTACTATATTGACAGAACTAGCCGACTTTAATCATTTGGTCACACGTTTACGTTTTACACCAGAAATAGTGGAAGATTTCTCACTGACTGAAGAACAACGTTTAAGAAGTTTAGACTTTTCAAAAAAACTTTCCGTTCCTGTTTTATCCCGAAACTGGCAAATGTTACTCAAAGGTTTACAGGAAGTTAACCAAACTGCACGTCCGCTTCAAGCCGCTGAAATGCTTTTAATTCGTCTTGCTCACACGGCTGACTTACCAACTCTTGATGAAGCTTTAAAAAAGCTTACGCAAGAAAAAACACCTCTCACACTGGTTAAAAACTCTTCTCATCAAGAATCTACAAATGCAAATAATATAACAAAAGAAACAATGGTCGAAACCCATGCTTCCTCGAGCGTTTCAAATACATTACCAGATCAATCAGATTTAAAAACATCCTTGAAAAACCAATTAGATCATTCCTTACAACCGGAAAATTTAGTTAAAAATCAAAACCCTGACAAAATCAACGCCCAAGAAGTAACAGAAACTCTTGAAAATTCTCAATCTATTGATCTTTCTGAAAAGAGTGCAAATTTATCGCATTCTGTCACACAAACAACAGAACAGATTACCCAACCTAAAACTCTAGTAATTAATTCTTTGCACGATATTGTTCAATTAGCCGAACAGCATAATGATGCTCCTTTCAAACTCCTTATTAAAGAATTTGTTCATCCTGTTTCTTTTGAAGCTGGGCATATTACCTTAAGACTTTCTGAAAATACCCCACAATTTCTTGCTCATGATATAGAAAAAAAGATATCTCAATGGACTGAAAAACGCTGGACAATAACTTTTGTTAATGAAGGAGGTGGCCCAACCTTACAGGAGGAAAGTATAGCGATTCAAAAGACTCTTTTTTCCAATGCAGAAACAGATCCTGATATCGCGAAAATCCTCAACCATTTTCCAGAAGCAAAAATTGTCGATATTCGACTCAATAAAGAAGAAAATGATCTTGATTTACTCCCCAATACCTTTAAAAATGCTGATATTTTTAAAAATAAAAATGATATCAATGATGAATAAGGATACCTATTCCTATGCGTGAAATGATGAGTATGATGAAAAAAGCCAAAGAAATGCAAGAAAAAATGCAGAAGATTCAGGAAGAAATAGCTAATCTGCAAGCTACCGGCACTGCAGGCGGTGGTCTCGTCAATATCACTTTAAATGGCAAAAATATTATAACAGCAATTCAAATTGATCCTTCATTACTCAAACCTGAGGAAGCTGAAATTCTCGAAGATCTCATTATGGCAGCTTATAATGAAGCAAGAACAAAAATCGAAATCGCAATAGAAGAAAAAACCAAAAGTATAACGGCAGGGATACCGCTCCCTTCAGGTTTCAAGCTTCCATTTTAATGAAACGGATTTTTTCCGTGGGACAAAAATATGTCTAAATACATTGCAGGACCTGAGATTGAACGTCTCATTCAGATTTTATCACGTATACCAGGTCTTGGTCCACGTTCAGCGCGTCGTGCTGCGCTTCATCTTATCAAAAAAAAGGAAACATTGCTGGAGCCTTTAGGAGCAGCTATACAAGCAGCTATAGAAAAAGTCGGCATTTGTTCTGTTTGTGGAAATGTCGATACCATTGATCCTTGTTCAATTTGTACAGATATGCGCCGCGATGATACAACAATCATCGTTGTTGAGGATATCGCTGATCTGTGGGCTCTTGAACGCGCAAAAACTTTAGCTGCCCGTTACCATGTATTGGGTGGACGACTCTCCCCCTTAGATGGAATAGGTCCTGACGAACTCAACATTGCCACCTTAATACAACGTGTTGTACAAAATCCTATTACGGAAATTATTCTTGCTGTCAATGCGACTGTCGAAGGTCAAACAACTGCTCACTATATCACCGATCAGCTTTCCAATTTTTCAGTTAAAATTACGCGACTTGCTCATGGTGTTCCTGTAGGAGGCGAGCTTGATTATCTTGATGATGGAACTTTAGCAGCAGCTGTACAAGCACGAACCAATCTTTAAAACTTTTTCCTCTTCACCTTTAGCTCTTTAATGACGGGGGAATATTCAAATGCTAAAGAAAAACCTCTCATTTTTAAACGACCTTGGTCCTGGTATTTTAGTATGTTTATTCATATCAGCTTTAGCGTATGGTTTAGAAGTCTTGGAAAAGCAGCTTTTTGGGCAAGCATGGCTTGAAAATCTTGTTTTAGCAATTCTCTTAGGATCTGTTACCCGTAGTTGTTTTACTTTGCCAACATACCTTCAAAAAGGTATATTTTTTTGTGCCAAAACACTTCTTGAAATTGCTATCGTACTTCTAGGAGCAAGCATTAGCATTAACGCAGTGCTTTCAGCCGGTTGGAATTTACTTTCTAGCATCATATTCGTTATATTCGTAACGATTATCCTTAGCTTTGCCATTGGTCGAATTTGCGGGCTCTCTAAACATTTAGCAATGCTCGTTGCTTGCGGAAATGCTATTTGTGGCAACTCAGCCATTGTTGCCGTTGCACCCGTCATTAAAGCAAAACACGAAGAAGTAGCTGCATCAATTGCTTTTACTGCTCTTTTAGGAGTTGTTATTATTTTACTTCTCCCTTTTTTACACCCACTTTTGAATTTATCATTTAACCAATACGGTGTGCTTGCTGGCATGGTAGTTTATGCTGTACCACAGGTCTTAGCAGCAACAGCACCAATATCTTTCGTGAGCGTTCAAATTGCAACTGTTGTTAAATTGGTACGTGTTCTCATGTTAGGCCCTGTTATTTTTATCTTATCCATCATCTATCGCCGATCAACACAAACACGCCTGCGTCTACACACTCTCGTCCCATGGTTTATCATCGGTTTTATTATCATGATGCTTGTTCGCTCAAGTGGTCTTATCCCTGAAAAAGCACTTAATCCCATCAAACTAATTGCTCAGTTATTGACCGTTATTTCAATGACAGCATTAGGATTAGGTGTTGATATTCGCTCATTAAAAAAAGCAGGATGGCGCGTTATTTTAGCTTCAACTTCCTCCATACTCCTTCTTGGCGCTTGCAGCCTTATCATGATACAATTGAACGATTTGAATCATATAACATTTTGAAATATGCATTTATTATTTTTCAACGTAGTATGCAATCAACCCAAAGACTTATTATTCTATACAAAAAATTGAAAGAGCTGGTATTAAGTAAAAACTGTCAAATTTGCTTTTTCAATTAGCTTTTCAGTCTATAATGATTTGCAATGATGTAGTATCAAAATACGTAACTCATGCAAAACAATGCTATTTCTTTCATCTGCTCTCATTACGCTGAAGTTTTTATATAAAGACTGATAGAATATGCTCTTATTTGGAAAAATGTGGGGTCATGGCTTTCCCCCTTTTAAATTACTTTTACTTACTATGGAATACAAATGGCATCATCATACTATTTGATAGCTCAAAATGTTTGTGACAATCCTTATATTTAAACGATTCGTAAAAGGCGTTTTTATTTTTTTCTTCAACAGTTTTTATTCACACCCTAATTCGGCTTGTAATATACAGGCTAATAACTTTAATTGTCTCACCATAAGTAGATTTGAAATAAGAGAATCTTACAATATTCAAGGTACTCATTCAAAAAGTGAAAACAAATAGGGATTAAATCAACATCTCGTTCTCTCCCATAAAAAGATATTGTTGCTTATTGGCACTAGTAACTTTCTTACAAATGAAATATACGATAATAAAAAGATTAAAAATACAGCAGGACTTTTGTTTATCGTTTTATTCAACTAAAATATTTTTATGCTTATCCTTGCTATAGATACTGCTTCAATTTATTGCGCTGTTGCGCTCATTCGTCATAAATCTGTTATTGCGCGTATCAATGAGCGCATGAACAAAGGACATGCTGAAAAAATTATTGGGCAGATTACACAAATAATGACACAAGCCAATATGACGCTTGATCAAGTTGAGCGTATTGCTGTCAATATTGGACCTGGATCATTTACTGGTGTACGTGTCGGTGTTGCAACAGCGCGCGCTTTAGCATTAGCACTTGAAATACCTGCTGTTGGAGTGAGTGCTCTTGAAGCGTTAGCAGCACAAGTAATAAACAATAAAAGTACAGCATCAGCAATTACTGTTGTCATTGAAGCAGGGAGAGAGATGTTCTACCATCAAAATTTTCATAATGATCTCACGCCTTTGGGAGCGCCGGGATTAAAAACAATTGAAAATATCCTCGAAGATTTGCCAAAAAAAACCCGCCTGACTGGCCCAGCGGCTGATGTCGTTGTGGAGCATATTAAAAGCCATAAAATAAACGAAAAAATTGTCCTAGAAAAAATCCCCTGCGAAGCGGCTGATATTGTAAACTATGCTTATCTTGCCGCAAACAAACAATCAAAAAATTCGCCTCGCCCACTCTATCTACGCAGCGCTGATGCAAAACAACAAACCAATTTTGCTTTACCACAAAAAAAATAATGCTCAAATTTTCATTGACAAAAAAGAATTTTGGAATTGCTCCGCTACAAGTTAATGATAGTGCTCCTCTTCATCAAATTCATCAACATTGTTTTACTCCGTCTTGGGGAAAACAAGCTTTTGATAATTTCTTAACAGATCACTCTATCTTCGGATACAAAGTTTTTCTCATTGATCGCTCTGATCAAATTTTAGGCTTTTGCCTATGCCGCCTCATCCTTGATGAAGCAGAAATCATCACAATTGCCGTTCACCCTCATTATCGTCAACAAGGAATTGGCACCTTTCTTATCGAAAGCACAGTTCACCATCTTCACGACAAAGGCGCTATAAAATTATTCTTGGAAGTAGAAGCCACAAACCTTTCTGCTTTGAACCTTTATCAACGCTTTGAATTTCAAAAAATTTCTGAACGTCTTGCCTACTACCCGTCAAAAAATGGTCGTGGTGATGCAATTATCATGCAAAAAACTTTTAAGTAAATAGATTGAGATTTGTGTAAAAAACATTTACACATGCACCATGAATAAAGTAAATCTTAAAAATACGCCTCCTGTTGCTCCGAAAAAGGTTTTTATCAAAACCTATGGATGTCAAATGAATGTTTATGATAGCCAACGAATGACTGATAGTCTCAGTTCGCAAGGCTATGTGACAACACAAATTCCCAATGATGCCGATCTTATTCTTGTTAATACCTGTCATATTCGTGAAAAAGCAGCAGAAAAACTTTATTCTGATCTCGGTCGTTTGCGCGTTATGCGTCAAGAGCGCACACCTGATAACCCCCTGATGGTTGGTGTAACGGGTTGTGTTGCACAAGCTGAGGGAAGTGAAATCTTGCGCCGTGCTCCAACAGTGGATCTTGTTATTGGTCCGCAAATGTATCATCGCTTGCCAGAATTGTTAGAAAAAGCCAAACAAGGAAAAAAAATTATCGAAACAGACTATGCTGTTGAAGATAAATTTGCTCATTTGCCGCCCCATAATAAACATGCAGTAAGAAAACGAGGTGTTAGCGCATTTTTAACAGTACAAGAAGGTTGCGATAAATTTTGCACTTTTTGTGTTGTGCCCTATACACGCGGTGCCGAAATATCACGATCCGTTGAGCAAATTACTGAAGAAGCCCTTCAACTCATCGAAGCGGGTGTCAAAGAAATTACGCTGCTTGGACAAAATGTCAATGGTTGGCATGGGCAAAGTGCTGATGGCAAAACTTGGCGTCTTGGCGATCTTCTTTATCATCTTGCAAAACTCGATGGTTTAAAGCGTTTGCGTTACACAACCAGTCACCCACGTGATATGGATGATAGCCTTATTGCCGCGCATCGAGATCTTGATATGTTAATGCCTTACCTCCATCTTCCTGTTCAATCAGGTTCAGATCGCATCTTAAAAGCTATGAACCGCCAACACAAAAGCTCTCATTATCTTCATCTTATTGAAAAAATTCGGACCGCACGGCCAGATATTGCCTTTTCAGGCGATTTTATTGTAGGGTTTCCAGGAGAAACAGATGAAGACTTTGAAGAAACCATTAAACTTATTCAACAAGTACAGTACAGTTCAGCTTATTCTTTTAAATATTCCCCCCGTCCTGGAACAGTGGGAGCCACAATGAAAAATCATGTTGATGAATCTGTAAAAGATGCCCGCCTTCAACATTTACAAGTCCTTCTCCTTGAGCAACAAAATGCGTTTTTGCGTTCTAAAATTGGTCAAAAAACTAACGTTCTCATCGAAAAACCTGGACGTCACTCAGGGCAAATGGTAGGACGTTCCCCTTGGCTTTTACCTGTTGTCGTAGATACAGAAGCCTCTACAGGTAGCGTAATAGAAATTCATATTAAAAATGCAAGCTCAAACAGTTTTGTTGGTGAAGTGACAAATAGATAAACATACTTCTAACACCTTGTTCACAATAAATATTTTGGAAAACTCTTTTATTTTAAAAGAAAATGATTACATCTGAAACATGCACTTTTTTTAAAAAATGTCTTTTATAGAATTTACTTAACAAAACGTGCAATATTTATGTAGATATGGAGAATAGGCTGAAAGCTTCAACCGAAAAAATAAAGCGTATTAAAGAAAAAGTAAATATGTCCCTTGAAAAGGCTGATACCTTGAAACAAACAAGCGCTTCAGATCCGAGCCAAGTTGTTTTGATTTTCGAAAATAATAAATATGCAAAAGCAGTTTTTGGTAAATTTGACGAAAATCTCGCTTATATCGAAAAAAAACTTGAACTTAGTATTCATCCGCGTGGTAATGAAGTCTTAATCCGTGGAAGTATTTCTGTTATAAAACGTGCGCAATATGTATTGCAGCAACTTTATGAACGTGCCAAAACACATCAAGAGCTCACTTTATCAGATATAAAAGGAGCGCTTGCTATGGCAAATATACCAAAGAAGCAGAAAGAAGACACAATAACACACAAATCTGCAACGAAACGTATACCAGCACGGTTGAGTACCCATAAAAAAATAATTCATGCAAGAACTCCAACACAAGATGCTTACATACGCGCTATGGAGCATACTGAACTTGTGTTTGGTGTAGGACCAGCAGGAACAGGCAAAACGTATCTTGCTGTTGCTCATGCTGCAATGCTTCTAGAACGTGGTATCATTGAGCGAATTATTCTCTCACGTCCGGCTGTTGAAGCTGGAGAACATCTTGGTTTTCTTCCCGGTGATCTCAAAGAAAAAGTCGACCCATATTTACGACCACTTTATGATGCTCTTTATGATATGATGCCCGCTGAAAAAATAGAACGCATTTTAGCTTCTGGTGTCATAGAAATTGCTCCTCTTGCCTTTATGCGCGGACGAACACTTGCCCATGCTGCTGTTATTCTTGATGAGGCACAAAATACTACGCCCATGCAAATGAAAATGTTCCTCACACGTCTTGGAGAAGGAACACGTATGATTGTTACCGGTGACGTAAGCCAAATTGATTTGCCTACAGGGCAAAAATCAGGTCTCATTGAAGCAATTCGCATTCTTTCAAATGTAGAAAATATTGCAATTGTACATTTTGATGAAAAAGATGTTATACGCCATCCACTTGTTGCTGCTATCGTTTGTGCTTATGATCGTGATTCCGAAATACAAAATAAAAAAAAATCATTCGCATGCGATGCATTAAAAAATGAATTTGATTCATCATGATTATTATTGATATAATGGTTAAAAGCGCAGGGTGGAATGATGAGAAAATGCTTTATAATATCACTGAAAAAGCATTAATGGCGACTATGAATCATGTTTCATTGGCAAATGTTGTAAGCGAGATTAGCCTGCTTTTTACGGATGATAAACATATGGCACAAATCAATGCACAATGGCGCAACAAAAACAAATCTACTAATGTATTATCCTTTCCTGCTTTTCCACTTAAAGCTGGAAATCCTCCTGGTCCCATGCTCGGTGATATTATTATTGCGCGAGAAACTGTTGTTCTCGAAGCAGAAAAACAAGGAAAAACATTTCAAGACCATTTAACGCATATGATTGTTCATGGTATCTTGCATCTGCTTGGCTATGACCATGAAACTGATAATGAAGCATATCAAATGGAAAAGCTCGAAAGAGAAATTCTGCAAAAGCTTTCCATAAAAGATCCTTACGCTGAATTGTCTATAAATGATAAAATTTAACTTTTAAAATCAATATTACGAGCATACCATTTAAAGCCTCTCATTCACCTAATTATAAAAAGAAAGTTTAGAAGATTTCAAAACCATGACAAACAAAACAAATGCACAAAATAATAGTCAAACATCTTCTAATAATGAAAAAAAAACCTCTCAACAAACGAATCATACAGAAAAATATTCTCTGATGAATCATTTGTTTTCATTCTTACGGGGTCGTAATTGTGTGTCTACATCACTGCGCGATGATCTTACCGTTGCACTCACGACTGACAATGAAAAAGACACTGCCCTCTTCTCACCTGAAGAACGTACTATGTTGCATAATATTTTACGCTTACGTGAAGCACGCGTGGATGATGTTATGATACCACGTTCTGAAATCGAAGCACTGGAAATAAACACTTCACTTGGAGAAACCCTTAAATGTTTCGCAAAAATTGGTCATTCTCGCTTACCTGTTTATGCTGAAACTTTAGATGATCCGCGCGGCATGATTCACATCCGCGATATTCTTAACTATATGACTCGCTTTATTGTCAGCCCAACAAAAACCGAACAGAAATCCGATTTGCTTCAATTAAACCATACAGACTTACATACCCCAATCGGTGAATTGGATCTGATCCGAACTGTTCTCTTTGTTCCAAGTTCCATGCTTGCAAGCAAATTATTAACACGAATGCAAACTACACGAACTCAAATGGCTTTAGTTATTGATGAACATGGGGGAACAGATGGTCTCGTTTCAATGGAGGATATTGTTGAATTGGTTGTTGGTGATATCGAAGATGAACATGATAATGTCGACAATGCTATCGTACGTGAACCAAACAATAAATGGCTCGTTGATGCAAGAACTGAACTAGAAGATGTGGAGAAAGCTCTTGGTCCTGATTTTATCGTAGGGGAATATGGTGATGATGTTGATACGATTGGTGGTTTGATCGTCTCCATTCTTGATCGCATTCCTGCCAAAGGTGAAATTGTCGAAGCTGTACCTGGTTATAGATTTCGTATTTTAGAAGCTGATAAACGCCGGATTAAGCGATTGCGTATTTTTCGCATTCCAAAAAATGAGAATCTTGAGAACAATGTCATCCCTAAAGAATAGTCCAGCGTTTTTAAACAATTTCATCGTTTTTTTGTCCTCTGTTACCGGTTGGAAGCGCCAAGCATGGATATTTCTGTGTGGTGCTCTTACTTCTTTTGCACTTCCACCCTTTTATTTGACACCTCTTTGCTTTTTAACCTTCCCTCTCTTTATTGTTTTACTTGACTCAATACGGGCCGCAAAAAACAATAAAAAACATTTTTTTACTTACGCTTTAAGCTGTGGAACCTTTGGTTTTAGTTATTTTATTTGCGGACTTTGGTGGCTATGTAATGCTTTGTTAACAGATCCAGATTCTTTTGGTTGGGCAGTTCCATTAGCCATTTTAGTTCCTCCACTCTACCTTTCTCTTTATTGGTTTTTTTCTGGTTTTATTGTTGGTTTATTATGGACAAAAGGAATAGCACGCTTTTTTGTTTTAGCCTTTGCATTAGGATTGGCCGAGTGGTTGCGTGCGTTTTTATTCACAGGATTTCCATGGAATGCTCTTGGCTATACAGCCATGCCAACCCCAATGTTCATGCAATCTGATGCAATCGTGGGACTTTATGGAATGAATATTCTTGCTGTCTTAGCCTACAGTTTGCCAACTGTTTTATTAACAGATGAAAAAAAGAAAGTGGCACTTTCTCTTTGTTTATCACTTATATTCATTCACAGTGGTTTTGGGTTTTATCGTCTTCATACTATAGAAAACACAGCTGAAAATCAAAAAAGTTCTTATTGGGTGCGCATTGTTCAACCTTCCATCCAACAAAATATAAAATTGCGTGATAATACACGAGAAGCTATGTTGGAAGCGCATATGAATCTAAGTGCAATGCCAACAACCGACCAAAATTCAGAACCCGATTTTATCGTATGGCCCGAAGCTTCCGTTCCTTACCTTCTCTATGATAACTCATCTATCACAATGCGCATTGCCTCTCTTTTAAAACCTAAACAATGGGCTATTATCGGAGCAATACGAGCCAGCAATGATCTACCTCATTCCCAAACACAATATTTTAATACAATTGCAGTCATTAATGCTCAAGGTAATATTTTAAATACTTCCGATAAACTTCATTTGGTTCCTTTTGGTGAGTATCTTCCTTATCAGGATTTATTGAAAAAAATTGGATTGCGTACCCTTGCCGATAATATTGGTGGATATAGTGCTGCAAGTGTGCGCAAAATTGTTACAATGCCAAACGGATTTTCTTATCTACCCTTGATTTGTTATGAAGCAATATTTCCCCATGAAATGACTTTTAAAGGCTCCTCGCCTCAAGCAATTATTAATATTACAAATGATGCATGGTTTGGTGTAACACCTGGACCCTATCAACATCTTCAACAAGCACAACTTCGTGCCGTTGAACTGGGAATCCCCCTCATACGAGCAGCCAATAATGGAATATCAGCTGTTATTGATTCTTATGGACGAATCGTTGTAGCTCTTCAACAAAATGCTGTGGGCATTATTGATTCACAAGTTCCATCATCCATTACCCCTATAGGAAGCAATGAATACAGAACTTTCTCTACTTTTATCTTATTCATCCTTATGCTATTGTGTCGTGTTGGTTTTGGTTCTACAAAACAGCTTAAATGATTCAAGTGCCCTTTGTACGGTATTATGTTGCGTTTACCAGTAATATTGGGAAAAAATATTACATATTATTTTAATTATATGATAAATCAGCTGCGCATAAATATGATGTTGGTTTAGAAGAAAAGTGCTGGAAATAAAGAGTTGCATTATGACCGAAACTAGAAAAAAACCTGACCCTATAGATATCTATGTTGGAACTCGTATCCGTTTACGTCGTAATATTTTAGGACTCACTCAAGAGAAACTAGGTGAAAAATTAGGGATTACTTTTCAGCAAATCCAAAAATATGAAAAAGGAACAAACCGTATTGGTGCCAGTCGTCTTCAAGCGATAGCGGAAATTATGGATGTTCCTGTTTCTTACTTTTTTGATAAAGGTATTACCTCCCAACAAGTAGAGGGTTTTGCTGAAAGTGATCACAATTTTATAGACTTTTGTTCTAGCAGCGAAGGGATTCAGCTCATGCGCGCTTTTACAAATATATCTGATGCTAAAGTGCGTCGAAAAATTATTGATTTGGCAAAAGCACTTTCTGAGGAAGATTTGACAAATAAGCTATAAATTAAAATTATATCTTTTCTCTTTTATTCATATAAATTTTCATTGACGATTTGCTGTAGAATTAGCAAATCGTGACAACTTTAGTAAGAAATTAATTAAATCGTTGATTTTCTTTTTTGAAGGAGTTCCTATGCCGCATCAAGATTATCTTTTTACGAGCGAATCGGTATCGGAAGGACATCCTGATAAAATTTGTGATCGTATTTCCGATGAAATCGTTGATATGATCTATAAAGAAGCTGAAAAGACTGGTACTGATCCATGGTTAATACGCGTTGCCTGTGAAACTCTCGTCAGTGTCAACCGTGTTGTTATCGCTGGTGAAGTGCGTGTTCCCGATACGCTATTAAAAAAAGATAAAAATAAAGAATTTATCTATGATGAAACTGGCTTTCCACTCATTAATCCTACGCGTTTTCGTACAGCAGCGCGCCGTGCTATTCGTACCATTGGCTATGAACAAGCAGGTTTTCATTGGAAAACTGTTAAAATTGATGTTCTTTTGCGCCCTCAATCAGCTGACATAGCAAGAGGGGTTGATAATGCTACGGATCGGCATGGTGAAGAAGGAGCAGGTGATCAAGGCATCATGTTTGGATATGCTTGCCGTGAAACACCTGATTTCATGCCTGCGCCGATTTATTATGCGCATAAAATTCTCAAACTTCTTGCCACAGCCCGTCATAAAGGAGAGGGAGAAGCTGGAAAATTAGGACCAGATGCTAAAAGCCAAATAACCATACGCTATAAAAATGGAAAACCGATAGAGGTCACATCCATTGTTCTTTCAACGCAGCACCTCGATGAAAGCTGGGATTCCAACAAGGTACGTACAGTGGTTGAACCTTACATTCGTCAAGCTTTACATGACATTCCCATTGCAGATCAATGCAGTTGGTATATTAACCCAACAGGAAAATTTGTCATTGGTGGTCCTCAAAGCGATGCCGGATTAACAGGACGCAAAATTATTGTGGATACTTATGGAGGTGCAGCACCCCATGGAGGCGGTGCTTTTTCAGGAAAAGATACAACAAAAGTTGATCGTTCTGCAGCCTATGCGGCACGCTATCTGGCTAAAAATATTGTTGCTGCTCATTTAGCAGAGCGATGCACCATTCAACTCTCTTATGCAATTGGTATTGCACAACCTTTATCTATTTATCTCAATCTTCACGGAACAGGAAAAGTCGATGAAAAAGTTATTGAAGCAGCCATTCGCAAAATAATGGACCTTTCACCTACCGGCATTCGAAAACATCTTGACCTCAATAAACCTATTTATGCGAAAACAGCTGCCTATGGTCATTTTGGGCGAAAACCAAAACACGATGGTTCGTTTTCATGGGAAAAAACTGATCTCGTGAAAACGCTTCAAACAATGATCCAAATCCCATGATTAAATATAATACACGCAAAAGTGAAGCATTTTTTGGACGCCGACAAGGAAAACAACTTCGAAACAGTCAGCTTACACGTATAAAAATGCTTCTCCCCAATTTAAATATTGATTTAAATGTCCCTCCTCCCTCAAACCTTACATCCTTATTTTCAAGCAAAGTAAGAGAAATTCGACTTGAAATCGGCTTTGGTGGAGGTGAACATTTACTTCATGAAATGGAATATTTTCCAAAAACCGGTTTTATCGGCGTCGAGCCCTTTATCAATGGCATGGCAAAAATATTGTTGTCTCTTGAACAGCATCAAAACTATCAAAATCATCTTCGCCTCTATAATGATGATGCTACACGCCTCCTTGATTGGCTCCCTGATAACTCGCTTGATGGAATAGACCTCTTTTATCCTGATCCTTGGCCGAAAAAGAAACACTGGAAACGACGTTTCATCAACACAAAAAATCTTAACCGTTTTGCTCGTGTTCTTAAAATAGGGAAAATTTTTCGCTTTGCTAGCGATATAGACAGTTATGTAAACTGGACTTTGTACCATTGTGCACAACATGATCACTTTGAATGGAAAGCAGAAAGCCCTCAAGACTGGAAACTCCCTTATCCACTATGGAAAGGAACCCGCTATGAAGCAAAAGCTTTACGCGAAGGACGGACGCCCGCCTATCTTACCTTTATCAAGAAATAAATGATCAAGCGCTTTTCTCATAAACAACTTGAAAAATTTTGAATTTAAGAGTATCAATAGCTAAATTCTTGGTCTTATGATGAAGGGTGGGCCGTTGGACCCGCTCTTTTTTAATATCATAAAACTGATGAAAATAACTTGGATAAAATGTATGAACGAAGCTGAAAAAATAAGCAATCTTGACGAACCACGCCTGTTTGAAGAAGATGGTATCGAAGCACAGGTTGCTGCTCTTGTCATACCACTACTTAAACCTTTAGGTTTTCGTTTGGTTCGTGTGAAACTTCTTGGTCAAAATGGTTTAACACTTCAAATTATGGTTGAACGTGCCGATGGTTCTATGACCGTAGAAGATTGTGAAACTGTTAGTCGAACTGTTTCCCCCCTTCTTGATGTACAAAATGTTATTGAACGCAAATATCATTTAGAAATCTCATCACCTGGAATTGATCGTCCATTGGTAAGAAAATCTGACTTTTTTCATTGGCAAGGGCATCTTGCAAAAATTGAAACCAAAATAACAATTGATGGGCGCCGAAAATTTCGCGGGACACTTACAAATATCACGCAAGATGGATTTATTTTAAACACTGATAAAGCTGCTTATGGAGAAGCCATGTATACCCCTATTTCCTTTTGTGATATCATAAATGCGCATTTAGTGCTTACCGATGAGCTTATTCGCGATGCATTGAAAAAAAATAAAGAGTTAAGTCAACAATTCATTGCTGAAGAGAAAGCTAACGACTCTATACAGACGCTCAATTTCAAAAAATAATATCACTGGGAAATACCCATCGTGTGGCACAAAGAAGGAGAAAATTGATGGCTACAAGCGCTAACAGGCTTGAGATTCTGCAAATTGCAGATGCTGTTGCACGTGAAAAGTCAATCGACCGTGAAATTGTCATTTCTGCGATGGCTGATGCTATTCAAAAAGCAGCACGTTCTCGTTATGGTCAAGAAACAAATATCCGTGCTGAAATCAATTCTAAAACAGGTGAAATTAAATTACAGCGCCTGCTTAAAATCGTTGATGTCGTTGAAGACTATACAACGGAAATTACTTTGTCTGATGCTCTTAAACATCAAGCAGAAGCAAAAATTGGTGATTTTTTTGCTGATCTTTTACCTCCTATGGATTTTGGACGTATCGCAGCACAATCTGCTAAACAGGTTATTGTACAAAAAGTACGCGACGCAGAACGTGATCAGCAATATGAAGAATTCAAAAATAAAGTTGGTGAAATTATTTCTGGTACAGTTAAGCGGGTGGAATATGGTAATGTTATCGTTGATCTCGGGCGTGGTGAAGCTATTGTGCGCCGTGATGAATTAATTCCTCGTGAATCATTCCGCTATGGAGATCGTATTCGTGCTTTTGTCAATGATGTACACCGTGAAACGCGTGGTCCGCAAATTTTCCTTTCACGCACACATCCCCAATTTATGGTAAAACTTTTCACTATGGAAGTGCCAGAAATTTATGATGGTATTATAGAAATCAAATCTGTTGCTCGTGATCCAGGTTCACGGGCTAAAATCGCCGTTGTTTCACGCGATGGTTCCATTGATCCTGTTGGAGCATGCGTTGGAATGCGAGGAAGTCGTGTACAAGCTGTTGTTGCTGAATTACAAGGCGAAAAAATTGATATTATTCCTTGGTCGCCTGATGCGGCAACATTTGTCGTTAATGCACTGCAACCTGCTGAAGTTTCTAAAATCATCCTTGATGAAGATGCTGAACGGATTGAAGTTATTGTGCCAGATGATCAACTTAGCCTTGCTATTGGACGACGTGGACAAAATGTTCGCTTGGCTTCGCAACTAACAGGATGGAACATTGATATTTTAACGGAAAAGGAAGAATCTGAAAATCGTCAAAAAGAATTTACTGAACGGAGTAAATTGTTTATGGAAGCCTTAGAGGTTGACGAAATGATCGGGCAGGTTATGGCATCAGAGGGTTTTTCTTCCATTGAAGAAATCGCCTATATTGATCTTGAAGAAATCGCTTCTATTGATGGTTTTGACCATGATACCGCCGCTGAAATCCAAAGTCGTGCCCGAGAATATCTTGATCATCAAGAAAAAGAACTCGATGAAAAACGCAAAAAGCTCGGAGTTTCTGACGAATTGCGAACACTTCCTGGAATGACAAGTGCTATGTTGGTTGCTGTAGGTGAGGATGGTGTAAAAACAATAGAAGACTTTGCTGGCTATGCCGTTGATGATTTAGCTGGTTGGAGAGAACGCAAAGAAGGTCAAACACAGAGTTTTTCTGGTATTTTAACCCCTTTTGACATTACACGCGCGGATGCAGAAGCTATGGTTTTAGCCGCACGTGTACAAGCAGGCTGGATAGACCAAGCTGATCTTGTTACAGAAAATCCTGTAGAAGATGAAAATTCTGCAGAAAATGAAAAAACAGATGATTTGGATGTGGATACACTTTAAATGAATGAACGGACTTGCATTGTGACCAGAAAAAATGCTTCAGCACAAACGCTGATCCGTTTTGTTATTGGTCCCAATAATCAAATTGTTCCTGATCTTAAAGCGAATTTACCAGGGCGTGGCGTTTGGATTTCTGCCCATCATGCTGTTATTGAGAAAGCAATCAAACAGAAAGCTTTTCATAGAAATTTTAAAACAGATGTTGAGGTTGCACCAAATCTTGTGCATGTTGTTGATACGCTTTTACTAAAAGCCGCTCTTTCAAGCCTTTCCATGGCACGAAAAGCGGGAGCAATTGTTATGGGAGCAACAAAGGTTGATGCTGCTATCCGCTCTGGTAAAGTTATTCTTGTACTTCATGCTAAAGAAACAACAGAAGATGGGAAACGAAAAATTGCACAGGCCATCCATTCAATACAACAACAAACAAATCGGACTATAAAAACCATATCTTTATTTACAAGTGATGAAATGCGAGTGGCTTTTGGCTCTAATCCTGTAATGCATGCGGCCTTACTGGACACAAAAGCTGCTGAGGGATTTCTCAAAACGACATATAAATTGATCAGCTATCGTGACGACAAGCATAGTAAGCCTAGTGAGATGACGGCACAAGCCGTGAAGGAAATACAATGAGTGAAAATAACAACGACAAAACAACAGTCAAGAAGACACTAACTCTCAAGCGGTCTGTCTTGGAAACGAGCACGGTCAAACAAAATTTTAGCCATGGCCGTACGAAGGCTGTCGTTGTCGAAACCAAACGGCGTAAAATTACGCGACCTGATGAAAAAGCTGAAACCCCACAGCCCATTACAAAGCCACATGTGGCCCCCCAGCGCTCTAAGCCGCGTTTTGAGGGAAAAAAGCCTCAAGAATCTGTGACCAAAAGCAATCTTTCATCGACTGAAATGGAAGCGAGACTTCGCGCATTAGAAGAAGCACATATCCAAGAAAGAATAACGCGAGAACAAGCCGAAGAAGAAGCAAGACGCGCTAAAGAGCGTGAAGAAATTTTACAGCAAGAAATTAAAGAAAAAGAAATACATCTCCAACAAGAAGAAGAAATATCGCCAGTACAGGCTCCACCTGTTCCTCCTCTCATTGAACAGACAGATATTCCTATTGCGCCTAAAAACACAACTGTGGTTGAAAAACGCAAAATAGATGAAAATAAAGAGGAAGAACGGCATAGTCGACGTGCTAATCCTGCTAAATCAGAAATACGTGTACCAAAAGTTGTCAAAGGAGCTGATGAGCGGCGACGCGGAAAGCTAACTCTGAATAGTGCACTGGATGAAGAAGGAAGCGCACGTGGACGCTCAATGGCTGCAATGCGGCGTAGACAGGAAAAGTTTAAGCGTGCACAAAATCAAGAACCAAGAGAGAAAATTTCTCGCGAAGTTGTTCTTCCTGAAACGATTACCATTCAAGAGCTCGCACAACGTATGACTGAGCGTTCTGTTGATGTGATTAAATTCTTGATGAAACAAGGACAAATGATGAAACCTGGCGATGTTATTGATGCAGATGTTGCCGAACTCATCGCTGTTGAATTTGGCCATACTGTTAAACGTGTTTTAGAATCTGACGTAGAGGAAGGTATCTTTAATATAACAGATAATCCTCAAAACATGCAGCAGCGCCCTCCTGTTGTAACCATTATGGGCCATGTTGACCACGGAAAAACTTCTCTTTTGGATGCTATTCGTAAAGCAAATGTTGTTTCTGGCGAAGCGGGAGGTATTACGCAGCATATTGGTGCCTATCAAGTAGAACAAAACGGTCAAAAAATTACCTTTATTGATACACCAGGACATGCTGCATTTACGGCTATGCGTGCACGTGGAGCTCGTGTTACCGATATTGCTGTTCTCGTTGTAGCCGCTGATGATAGTGTTATGCCCCAAACGATTGAATCAATCAATCATGCAAAAGCCGCTGGTGTACCTATCATTGTTGCTATCAACAAAATTGATAAACCAGCTGCGAATGCACAAAAAGTGCGTACAGAACTTTTACAACATGAAGTGTTTGTTGAAACTATGGGCGGAGAAACTTTGGACGTTGAAGTTTCTGCTAAAACTGGTCAAAATCTTGATAAACTTCTCGAAGCTATCCTTCTTCAGGCTGAAATGCTTGATCTGAAAGCAGATTCTCAACGAACTGCAGAGGGCGTTATCATTGAAGCCAAATTGGATCGCGGACGTGGATCTGTTGCAACAGTTCTTGTTCAAAAAGGTACATTACACCCTTCTGATATTATAGTTGCCGGAAATGAATGGGGTCGTGTGCGTGCTTTGATTGATGACCATGGACGCCATGTCAAAGAAGCCGTTCCCTCTACACCGATTGAAATTTTAGGCATGCAAGGAACGCCACAAGCCGGAGACCGTTTTGCTGTTGTCACACATGAAGCAAAAGCACGTGAAATTTCTGAATACCGTCAACGATTAGCACGTGATAAAGCTGTTGCGCGACAAACTGGTTCGCGTGGTTCTCTTGAGCAGATGATGACAAAATTGCAAACGACTGGTGTTAAGGAATTTTCTCTTATTATAAAAGGGGATGTGCAAGGATCAATTGAAGCAATCGCTTCAGCATTGGAAAAACTCGGAAATGATGAGGTTCGTGCGCGTATTGTACATTCTGGTGCAGGAGGAATTACCGAAAGTGATATTTCTCTTGCGGAAGCTTCTAACTCTGCTGTAATTGGCTTTAATGTTCGAGCTAATAAGCAAGCACGTGATTTTGCTAAAACACAAGGAATTGAAATTCGTTATTACAACATCATTTATGATCTTGTTGACGATATCAAGGCTGCCATGTCTGGATTACTCTCACCAGAACAGCGTGAAACTTTCCTTGGTAATGCTGAAATTCTAGAAGTCTTTAACATTACAAAAATTGGAAAAGTTGCAGGATGTCGTGTTACAGAAGGTAAAATAGAACGAGGAGCCGGTGTTCGCCTTATCCGCGATAATATCGTTGTTCACGAAGGAAAGCTGAAAACACTCAAGCGCTTTAAGGATGAAGTCAATGAAGTGCAAAGTGGTCAAGAATGTGGAATCGCCTTTGAAAATTATGAAGACATGCGCGCAGGAGACATCATTGAGATCTTCCGTATCGAACATATTAATCGCACATTATAAAATAATCCAATAACTTTACTCTGTTGTAAAATAAAGAAAGTTATTAGGTTTTATACACAATATCTCTTTTTCCTTATCTAAATGGTCAAAAAAAGAGATCTTGTAGCAAGGATAAAACTTTGATGAAAAATGCAAAGCCATCACAACGGCAACTTAGAGTAGCAGAGCAAGTACGTCATGCAATAGCGCATATATTACAGCGTGATATTTTGCTTGATGATATCTTGAAAGATATTGTTATTTCTGTCTCTGAAGTACGCATGTCACCAGATTTAAAAATTGCTACTTGCTTTGTATCACCTCTCAGCACTCTTAAAAATGCTTCTCATACCGATGTTGTTGATACCCTCAATAAACATAGTCGTTTTCTCCGTGGAGAAATCAGTCATGCGTTGCGACAAATGAAATATATGCCTGAACTGCGTTTCCGACTTGATAATAGTTTTGATAATTTTTCAAAAATTGATGCCCTCCTTCGCTCGCCTGAAGTTGCTCGCGATCTTCACCATAGTGATAAAGATGAGGATTAAAGATATGGCACGGCAACACAAAAAAAAAGGGCGTCCTGTTTCTGGCTGGGTCATATTTGATAAACCAAAAGGAATGAAATCAACAGAAGCTGTCTCACAAATCAAATGGCTCTTTCATGCACAAAAGGCAGGACATGCAGGAACACTTGATCCTCTTGCTTCTGGTCTCCTTCCCATTGCATTGGGCGAAGCAACCAAAACCGTCCCTTACGTGATGCAAGGCAAAAAAACTTACCGTTTTCATATCGCTTGGGGAGAAGAGCGTTCAACAGATGATCTAGAGGGCGAAATCACGAAAACTTCTCTCAAACGTCCAACACAAGAAGAAATACTTGCTCTTCTTCCTCAATATACAGGTGTTATTTTGCAAACGCCTCCGCAATTTTCAGCAATAAAAATTGCCGGAAATCGTGCCTATGATTTAGCGCGTGAAGGGGAAGTTGTTGAAATTCCGCCCCGTGAAGTGGAAATAGAAACTTTCAAATTATTAGAAATGCCTACCAAAGAGCACTCTGTCTTTGAAATAACCTGCGGAAAGGGAACTTATGTGCGCTCTTTAGCGCGCGATATGGGACGTGATCTAGGTTGCTATGGGCATATTGCTGATTTAAGGCGCATTTCTGTCGCACCTTTTGATGAAGAAGATCTCATTACATGGGACGAACTAAAAGCGGCCGTTCCGCCAAATAAAAACACTACAGATGAAAATAATCGTTCTTTTGAAAAAAACTTCACAACACTCGATGAGCTCTTAATTGAAACAAGCGCTGCATTGGATTGCCTCCCTCACTATATCCTTAATGAAACTCAAGCACAGAGAATTATAAAGGGTCATTCTATCCTCTTAAGTCATCACAAAGTACCTCTTGACGAAGATGAGATTTTTGTCCTCTATAAAGAACAACTTCTTGCCATTGGCACCCTCGACAAAAGTTTATTTAAACCGAAGCGGATTTTCACAATTTAATCGATTCTTTTCCGCACCTACCTTTTGCGGAAAGATATTTTTCTCTATCAATTAAGAAAAATATGGTACTCTTCGTTGTCTATGTTTACCATATTCATATCAAAATTTAAGTCAGTGCTATAAGCTAACACCACCACACACTTTTTCCTCTTAATGTCGGAACAATCCTTGCGTTTGAAAGGATTCATAAGAGGCTTTTTATTTCTTATTCAATCGTTTTTTACTCACACTTTAACCCTCATTTGTAATGTGCAAGCGAAGATTTAGACTGATTTACTCTAAATAGATTTGAAACGACAAATAATCATTATAAATCAATTTATTAACCATTTAAACAGCAATTTTTTGTTATGATTATGCTAACAAATCGATCGAAATAATATTAACGTATTTAATATTTTACAAAAACTGTTTTAACCCTAAGGGAGATGATCAGAGGAGGCTTTTAAAAGCATCTCATTGGCTTGGGGTATTGTTTGGCGTTCAATCATACGATGCACTCTTATGCCGTTAGGAGCACAATTTAAATGACGCAAACGCTTATTGACTTCTGCATCCGCTTTTGTACGACGATGATTATGGCGTAAATAATCTACCCATGTCGGCATATGATAAGCCTCTGTCCAATATTCAGGTCTTTCAAGATCTCGTAAAAGGACCCACTGACGCGCACCATCACGTAACCGGATATGGCGTCGACGCGTCATCACTTTGAGAAACTCTTCGAGATCATTTTCATGAATTTGATAATCAATCATTATCATGATCGGGCCACTTCTTGCTTTGAGGTCGAGTAATAGTTCCGGCTCTCTAAAATGATCAAGAGGATTTAAATCTATCTGAGGAATTTCTTGAATTCTAAATTTTACCCCCGCAAGAGCACCAAAAATCAAAAATAGAGAACAAATACTCAAAGCAATTGTTGGAGAATAACCATCAGCTAAGCCTCCCCAGATTGCACTTCCAATAGCCATCCCCCCATAAGACGCCGTTTGATAAAGTGCTAAAGAACGTGCAACAACCCAGCGTGGTGTAGAGAGTTGTACAGATGTATTAAACAATGATAATGCCAAAACCCAACATAAACCTGCAGGAAATAAAGCAATATGGCTTATAATTAGTGAACGGCTGATTCCCAATAAAAAGCAAGAAAAGGCGAAACCAATAAATGCACTTGCAATAATTGTTTCTGAACGAAAATGATGCCGTACAACTGCATTAATAATACCTGCTGTCATG
This sequence comes from Bartonella sp. TT67HLJMS, assembly GCF_042193375.1. Lineage (NCBI taxonomy): Bacteria > Pseudomonadati > Pseudomonadota > Alphaproteobacteria > Hyphomicrobiales > Bartonellaceae > Bartonella > Bartonella sp. TT67HLJMS. Next base: position 72,183 of record NZ_JBHILP010000004.1, on the reverse strand, counting down.
GCTCCTAACCCAAAACAACCGAGCAATGTACCATAAAGAAGGGCACTTCCTCCAAGAACTTTATGCGCAACAATTGGCAAAAGTGCTAAAATAGAAATAGCTCCTATACCAAAAAGGAACGCTCGAACCATAATACTCAGGAGATTAGGTGACATCGCAACATAACGCAAACCATCTGAGACAGCTCCTAACAGCCTTTCTCGTGGCAATGAGTTTTTTTTATAATTCGACTTCCAGAAAAATAACGCACAGATAAGAGGAATATAGCTTATAGCATTAAACAAAAAAGCAGCAGATGCCCCCAAAGTTGCAATGATAGCACCGCCAATAGCAGGACCAACACTCCGCATCAAATTAAAGCCTACACTATTCAAACTAACAGCAGCAGGAATATTTTCCCTGCTCACAATATCTCCTATCGTTGCTTGCCAAGAAGGATTATAAAAAGCTGTGCCACATCCAATCAAAAACGTAAAACATAACAAAAGCCAAGGTGTTAGAAATCCCATATAGGCTAAAACAGATAAACTCATGGATATGACCATCATCATAATCTGCGCACACAACATAATTTGACGCCGATTAAAATTATCCGCTAATGCCCCTGCCATCAAAGAAAACATAACAAGTGGTAATGTTGTGGCACTTTGAACAAGCCCAACCATGGAATGCGAAGAACTAATCAACGCCATTAACCACCCTGCTCCAACAGCCTGTATCAGCCCTCCTAAATTAGAAATAAGAGTAGATGACCATAGATTTCGAAATACCGAATTACGAAAAAGTTTTAATGTTGAAATGCTCTGCATCTTTTTCCTCCAAATCGGTATTTATCATCTTTGTTAGCACACACACGCTCATAATCTTTGTATCAAAAGGATGCATAATTCTTTAAAAGACTTCTCATAAAACTCTATTTAAATCAATATTTCAAAACAAAAGCTTTTATTTAAAGAAAGACTTCAAAATGCTGTAAAGGACTAGTATTTTAACCTTCTTTCCTATATAAGGACGAAAATAGGTAAGAGTCTTTGACTCTTCTTATTTCCTCACAGACCCTTGCTGAACGACATCTCGGCTATGGGTGACTTTATGTTTCTTCGTTTTTGGAAAGGATAATACGATGTCGATTACAGCTGAACGTAAACAAGCTCTTGTCGCAGAATACGCAAATAAAGTTGGTGATACAGGATCACCAGAAGTACAGATTGCTGTACTTTCTGAACGTATTTCTAATTTAACAAACCACTTTAAATCTCACAAAAAGGATAATCATTCTCGTCGTGGTCTTTTGAAGATGGTGTCTCAACGCCGGCGCCTTCTTGATTATCTTAAAGGAGTTGACCAAAATCGTTATCAGACACTTATCAAGAAGTTAGGTTTGCGTCGCTAAAAGAAAAATGGTGGTGGTGTTTAAAAAAAACCACCCATTTTTTCAACGTGTTGCTTTTAATTAAAAAATTTAAAAACTGACAAGTTATTATGGGATAGGACTGCTCATCATTTCGCATTTAAGGCAGTTTACTTCTCTCTTCTCGTAACAAAGATAAAAAGTATGTTGTCCACCCCAGAGCTTGGAAATATGCTACGCAAAACCAGAATGTGAGCAATCAAAGATTTAAACACTGGTCATTAAGGATAAAAAATGTTCAAAACGCACAAGATAGAAATTGAATGGGCTGGGCGTCCTCTCACCCTTGAAACAGGGAAAATAGCACGTCAAGCTGATGGTGCAGTGATTGCTACCTATGGAGAAACTATTGTCTTAGCAACCGTTGTATCAGCCAAAAGTCCAAAACCAGACCAGGATTTTTTTCCACTCACTGTTAATTATCAAGAAAAATCCTATGCTGTTGGTAGAATACCTGGGGGCTATTTAAAACGTGAAAGTCGACCAAGTGAAAATGAAACTTTGGTTTCACGTTTGATTGATCGCCCAATTCGTCCCCTTTTCGTTGAGGGATATAAAAATGATACGCAAGTGATTGTTTCCGTTATACAGCATGATCTCGAAAATAATCCCGATATCCTTGCGATGATTGCATCTTCTGCTGCATTGACCCTGTCAGGTGTTCCTTTCATGGGTCCTATAGCTGGTGCCCGCGTTGGCTATTGTAATGGACAATATGTTCTCAATCCTCATATTGATGAAATGCCTGAATCAAAACTTGATCTTGTTGTTGCTGGAACAGAAAGTGCTGTTTTGATGGTTGAATCAGAAGCACAAGAATTACCGGAAGATATCATGTTGGGTGCCGTGATGTTTGGTCACAAAGGCCTTCAACCTGTCCTTGATGCCATTATAAAGCTTGCTGAAGTTGCTGCAAAAGATCCTCGTGATTTTGTTCCTGAAGATCTTTCTGAACTTGAAAAAGCAATGCAGAAAATGGCAGAACAGGATATACGAAAGGCTTACACAATTACTGATAAGCAAGAACGTTATGCTGCAATTGATGCACTAAAGACAGAAATCCTCAATAAATTTATGCCCGAAACAGAAGAAGACTGTAAGTTTAGTGCAGATCAAATTGCAACCGTATTTAAACAGTTGCAAGCAAAAATTGTTCGCGGGAATATTCTTGATACCCAAAAGCGGATTGATGGACGCAATCTTTCTACTGTGCGCCCTATCCAATCAGAAGTAAGTATTTTACCCCGCACACATGGATCAGCACTCTTTACCCGCGGAGAAACACAAGCTATTGTCGTTGCGACTCTCGGAACTGGAGAAGATGAACAATATGTTGATTCCTTAACGGGAATGTATAAGGAAACATTCCTTCTCCATTACAATTTCCCACCATTTTCAGTGGGTGAAACAGGACGCCTTGGTTCTCCTGGTCGTCGTGAAATTGGACATGGCAAATTGGCATGGCGAGCAATTCACCCCATGTTGCCAACGAAAGAATCTTTTCCTTATACTATTCGTGCTGTCTCAGAAATCACTGAATCCAATGGATCTTCTTCTATGGCAACGGTTTGTGGAACCTCACTTGCTCTCATGGATGCCGGCGTTCCTCTAGCACGCCCTGTTGCTGGTATTGCTATGGGCTTGATTAAAGAAGGAGAACGCTTTGCTGTTCTGTCTGATATTTTAGGGGATGAAGATCATCTTGGAGATATGGATTTTAAAGTTGCAGGAACAGAAAATGGTATTACTGCCTTGCAAATGGATATCAAAATTGATGGTATTACCGAAGAGATTATGAAAATCGCGCTTGAACAAGCCAAAGGTGGACGAATCCATATCCTCAATGAAATGGCGAAAGCTTTAACCAGTGCACGTGCTGAGCTGAGTGAATTTTCTCCACGAATCGAAGTTATGAATATTTCTGTCGATAAAATCCGTGATGTTATCGGCTCTGGTGGTAAAGTTATTCGGGAAATCGTGGAACAAACTGGAGCAAAAATTAATATTGAAGATGATGGTACCATTAAAATTGCTTCTGCTGATGCTAAAACCATTGAAGCAGCAAAACGCTGGATCCATTCTATTGTCGATGAGCCTGAAGTTGGTGCTGTCTACCAAGGAACAGTTGTAAAAACTGCAGAATTTGGTGCATTTATAAACTTCTTTGGTTCTCGTGATGGACTCGTTCATATCTCTCAGCTTGCATCAGAACGCGTCACCAAAACAACCGATATTGTGAAGGAAGGTGACAAAGTTTGGGTTAAATTAATGGGCTTTGATGAGCGTGGAAAAGTTCGGTTATCAATGAAGGTTGTTGATCAAAAAACCGGAAAGGAAATCACCGGTGATAAAGCGATGAATGAAGAAAAGTGCGTGGATGAAAAAAAACAACCTGAAAATAAGCGCCGCCGTAAGAAAAAAGAAGAGTAAGTTTTTCCTCTTATCGTATCATGAAATGCCATCCCAACATTGGAGTGGCATTTTTCTTTGAAAGAGTCATATGTGTTATTATTTTTGCCTTTTGAAAATCATGAACTCCCATATCCTGATCCAAACCAATGTTGGTTAAGTTTCGGTTTAACAGAAATCCCAGCTCCAGAATGGGCACAGAATTTAAAAGTTATTACGCCTTGGCGACCAGATTTTTTAAAATTTGTCGATACTCAATTTCACTGCTCTCCCCAAATAGATAAAACCTTCAGCTATGATGGTGCATTTTTACATTTGAGCAAATATCGTGGTTTTAACCAAAATTGTTTTCTTGATTTATTAGAATGCGTTAAACCCAATGGATGGATTGTAATCAGTGGGAATAAAACTGCTGGTGCTGCTTCAATGATGAAGTGGGTCAAAACGATTGTTCCCATCACCAACAAATTGTCTAAAAATCATGGTCTTGTATTTTGGTTGCAAGTTCCTCAACAAATTGAGAGACATAACGTTGCACAATTGCGCTCACCATCGCTCACTTTTGGTAAATTTCAAACCACTTCTGGTATGTTCTCACACGGACGTATTGATCCGGGATCCGCTGCACTTGCTTCTTATATGCCCAAAGTTATTTCTGGAAAAACGGCTGATTTTGGTGCTGGATGGGGCTATCTTTCTCACGTTGCGCTTGAAAGAAGTGAAAAACTCACCGCTCTCGACCTTTATGAAGCAGACTATAACGCTTTGAGAGCAGCAAAACAGCACCTTAAATCCATAACAGCTCCTTTTTCAATTCATTTTTATTGGCACGACCTTGTGCATGAACCTATCACAAATCTGTATGACACAATCATTTCAAACCCACCGTTTCACACGCAACAAACGACAGATATTTCATTAGGAAAAAATTTTATTATAAATGCTGCAAAGTGCCTAAAACCAGGCGGCAGCCTGCTTTTTGTTGCAAACCGCCACCTGCCTTATGAAACATTATTAAAAAATATTTTCCGCACAGTGTTGATACATGAACAAGCCCATGGTTTCAAAATTATCGAAGCGCGCAGATAAAGAAAACAAGTGATAACTCTAAAGAATAAAACGTGAAAGATCGATATCAGCAGCAAGCTCGCCAATAGATTTTCTCACATAAGCGGCATCAATTGTAAAGGATGTTCCAGCTTTATCAGGTGCCGTGAAAGAAATTTCATCCAAAACGCGCTCCATCACTGTTTGCAAACGACGTGCCCCTATATTTTCAATCCTTGCATTTAAATCTACAGCAATATCTGCTAAAGCATCAATTGCATCATCGGTAATTTCTAAATGAACCTCTTCTGTTGCCATAAGAGCAATATATTGTTTAATCAAACTAGCTTCTGGTTCCGTTAGAATGCGCCGTAAATCTTCTCTTGTTAAAGGGTTTAGCTCCACACGGATGGGCAAACGTCCTTGAAGTTCCGGTAATAAATCAGATGGCTTAGAAACATGAAATGCACCTGAGGCAATAAAAAGAATATGATCTGTTTTGATTTGCCCATATTTTGTACTAACCGTTGTTCCTTCAACCAAAGGCAAAAGATCACGTTGAACGCCCTCACGCGAAACGGCAGCACTGGCTCCACCATCCCTAGTTGCAATTTTATCAATCTCGTCAATAAAAACAATCCCGTCATTTTCAGCAACACGAAGCGCTTCTTGAATAATTTGATCCTGATCAAGGAGTTTTTCAGATTCATCATCAATAAGCGGCTTAAAAGCATCCCTTACTGTCGTCTTACGAACTTTTGTACGACTGCCCATTTTACCCAAAATATCTGATAAATTCATAATACCCATTTGTGCCCCAGGCATACCAGGAATATCAAAGGTTGAAGCACTATTGCTATTATTATCGGCGACTTCAATTTCAATCTCTTTCTCATCCAATTCACCTTCACGCAATTTTTTGCGAAAACTATCACGGGTAGCGGGACTGGCTGTTTTACCAACAAGGGCATCTAAAACGCGCTCTTCAGCATTCACGTGAGCCTTTTCTTTTATTTCATCCCGTTTCTTTTCACGCACAAGAGAAATGGCAATTTCAACAAGATCTCGAATAATTTGCTCAACATCACGTCCCACATAACCAACTTCAGTAAATTTAGTCGCTTCTACTTTAACAAAGGGCGCTCCAGAAAGTTTTGCTAATCGACGTGCAATACCAGTTTTACCAACACCTGTTGGCCCTATCATTAAAATATTTTTTGGCATAACTTCTTCACGCATCGGCTCATCAAGCTGTTGTCTACGCCACCGATTGCGCAGTGCGATAGCTACAGAGCGTTTGGCATCGTTTTGGCCAATAATAAAACGATCAAGTTCAGAAACAGTCTCACGAGGGGAAAATACAACACACATTTAAATAGCTTTCTCTAAAGAAGATAATTCTGCATCCAATGTTTCAATCGTAAAATGATCATTGGTGTAAACACAAATTTTAGCGGCAATAGCCATAGCTTTACGAGCAATAGTTTCTGCATCCAAATCCAAGTCCATGAGTGCACGCGCTGCTGAAAGAGCAAAATTTCCTCCAGAGCCAATTGCCATAACCCCATCTTCTGGTTCTAAAACATCACCAAGCCCTGTTAGAGCCAAAGTTACTTTCTTATCAGCCACGAGCATCATTGCTTCGAGACGACGTAAATAGCGGTCTGTTCGCCAATCTTTTGCAAGTTCTACACATGCACGCATAAGCTGATCAGGATATTGCTCAAGCTTTGTTTCCAATCTTTCCAGTAATGTGAAAGCATCTGCCGTAGCACCTGCAAAACCAGCAATAACCACTCCGTTCTTTCCAAGACGACGCACTTTACGTGCATTACCTTTCATAATTGTCTGCCCAAGAGAGACCTGACCATCACCGGCCATCACGACTTTTCCACCTTTTCGTACCGTAATAATTGTTGTACCATACATTATGTCTGGCTTATGTTCTGTCATAAGGAGACTCCTTAATATTAACTTTACTTTTTAATATTGATTTCTTTTCATACAATGTAAAACTCAACTACTATTGTCCTATTTAAGAACATATACAGCAAAACACAATGATTCAGCATAACTCAATTTGTTGAAAATGGAAAAATGATATCATTGTTGTCAATGTAAATTACTGCTAAATAGCTTTATATAAACAGTTTGTGCCTTTTAGAGGAAAATTATGAAAAAAATAGCCATAGGGACCTTAGGTGGAACAATTGCAATGACTGCTGATCGTTTTGGTCACATGCAACCGACTTTAACTTCAGATAACCTCATAAAAAGTGTTCCTGATTTAAATAACGTTGCTGATATTCATGCACAAACATTAATGCAAATACCAAGTGGATCTTTATCGTTTCAAATTCTTTTTGAAATAATCGAGTGGGCAAAACAACAAATAAATGCTGGTGCAGAAGGTATTGTTTTAACACAAGGGACTGATACTCTGGAAGAAACAGCTTTTTTTCTTTCTCTTTATTGGAAGGAAGCTGAACCACTCATCATAACCGGCGCTATGCGCATGCCTCATGAAGCAGGCGCAGACGGCCCCGCCAATATTTTAGCAGCCACTCGTGTCGCAGCAGCCCCACAAAGTCGTAACAGGGGCGTTCTTGTTGTCATAAATGATACAATTCATTCACCTTATTGGCTCTATAAAAGCCATACCGTCAAAGTCGAAACATTTCAATCAGGTCTTGCAGGTATTTTAGGAACTATTTTAGAGGGAAAACTTATTTATTTCAATGATCAAAAGCTTTTTCCGACAACGTTTGATCTTCCCCAAAACTACGATCATCAAATTGCACTCCTCTATTCCTCTTTATCATCTGATGCACAATTAATGAAACTATGCCTTGAAAGTGGGTATTATGCTGGAGTTGTTATTGCTGGTTTTGGTGCAGGACACTGTAGTTTTCAAGAAGCAGACCTTGTACAACAATATGCACAAAAAATACCAATCATTATTGCTAGTCGTTGTTGTAATGGCTCAACAACTCGTATAACTTATGGCTATAAAGGCTCAGAAATCGATATGATTGCTTCTGGTGCTCTCATGTCTGGTTATTTATCAGCCGTAAAAGCGCGTCTACTTTTATGGGCTTTTTTAGCGCAAGGACACTCATTAGCACAAATTCGTGCAAACTGGAATAACTGGACTATAAGTTAATGAAAAATGATCTATTATCTTAAAGAAGAGAGCATGCAAAACAAAATTTATTTGAAAATCAAGCCGCTCATCTTGTCCACTTTTAATCGATTGCTGCGGCAAAAAATTCTCGACCAATACAAATGATTGATACGATTATACAAAAAATTAATCAGGAAGATAATCTGGTCAAATGCGTTTCTGACCGATATTCACCCTATCGTGTTTTTACTGCACAAGAATGGTCAGAGTTTCGTGCAGACACACCTCTTACTTTGACTTTTGATGAAATTAAGCGTTTGCGCTCTATTGATGATCCTATCGATCTTAAAGAAGTCCAACGCATTTATCTTTCTTTATCGCGTTTGTTATCATGCCATGTTGAAGCAGTACAGGAACTTTTTCACAAACGTCAGCAGTTTCTCCATCAAGAAGAGAGTAGAAAAACGCCCTTTATTATTGGAATTGCTGGTTCTGTAGCAGTAGGAAAATCAACCACGGCTCGCATTCTTCAAGAACTGTTGAAACGATGGACATCTAGTCTTAAAGTTGATCTGATCACAACGGATGGTTTTCTCTATCCTAATGCAATCTTACAGCAAAAAAATCGTATGAATCGTAAAGGATTTCCTGATTCCTATGACATTAAAAAATTGCTGTGCTTTCTTTCGGCTATAAAAGCAGGTATTGGAAATGTCCGTGCCCCGCTTTACTCACATATGACTTATGATGTTCTAGAAAATCAGACAATTACCATTGACCGTCCTGATATTTTAATTGTTGAAGGTATTAATGTATTACAGGTCAGTGATCTTCCTAAAGATGGGAAAGCTATTCCTTTCGTATCAGATTTTTTTGATTTTTCAATCTATGTCGATGCCGAAACAGAAGTCATTCGTCACTGGTATTTAGAGCGCTTTAAACGTTTGCGTAAAACAGCTTTTCAAAATCCTGAATCCTATTTTCATCGTTATGCCCTGCTCAGTGAAAAAGAAGCCTCAAAAATCGCTGAGGATCTTTGGCAAACAATTAATTTAAAAAATTTACAAGAAAATATATTGCCAACACGACCACGATCCAATCTCATTCTACGAAAAGGAAAAAATCATTTGGTCGAGTATGTCGCACTTAGACGACTATAAGGATCTCATAACTATGCAGCATTATCACATTCATTTTACCTCAACGCGTATCGATAACAGTTGCCCTATCATCTTGGTAAACCAAAGAACTCTTGCCAACTTATCACTTGATGCGTCAACAACAGCATGGATAAAAGTTAATGACTTTACTGGTAAAGCAGGACAAATACTCTTTGTTCCTCACGAAACGGGGCATTTAAAAAAAGTTTTATTTGGAATTGGAAATGGGAACGATCCCTTTATCACAGGACTGCTTGCTCAAAAACTTCCTGCTGGTCAATGGCATTTAGAAGGTACGACCTCTGATGAAATAAATGCCTATCTTGGATTAGCATTCGGTAGCTATCAATTTAATCGCTATCGTCAAAATTCTTCTTTCAAATCATTGTCTATCCATGTCAATGAGGCCGTTGATCTTAATGAACTCCAACGAATTTATGAGGCTGTCTTTTTTGTCCGTGATCTCATCAATATTCCAGCCAATGATATGACCCCTGATGCTCTCGAAAAAGAAGCACGAAAACTAGGAAAAACCTACGGTGCTCATGTCCAAAGTATTTGTGGAGATGATCTCTTAACCCATAATTTTCCGATGATTCATGCCGTAGGACGAGCAGGCAGTACTGCACCGCGACTGATTGAGTTACACTGGGGGCAAGAACATCATCCTAAAATAACGTTGGTAGGCAAAGGGGTAACTTTTGATACGGGAGGACTCGATATTAAATCAGCCAATAACATGTTGCTTATGAAAAAAGACATGGGGGGTGGAGCAAACGTTTTGGGATTGGCTAAACTTATCATGGATGCCAAATTGCCTTTCCGTCTACGTGTTTTGATTCCAGCTGTAGAAAATGCAATTTCTGCGAATGCTTACCGACCAGGTGATATTCTCAAAAGTCGTAAAGGCTTAAGTGTTGAAGTAGGTAATACAGATGCTGAAGGGCGACTTGTCCTTGCCGATGCGCTCGCCTATGGTGATGAAGAAAGTCCACAATTCATGCTTTGTATGGCTACTTTAACAGGGGCAGCGCGTATAGCATTAGGACCAGATCTCCCCGCATTTTATTGCAATGATTCAATATGGGCACAACAAATCTCTGAATCTGCTCACGCTGTTTTTGATCCTCTTTGGCAAATGCCCCTTTGGAAACCTTACCAAGAGATGTTATCATCACCAATTGCTGATCTTAACAATGTAACTGGAAATAGCTTTGCTGGCTCTATAACGGCTGCTTTATTTCTTAATTCTTTTGTTGAAAAAGCTGAACATTTTGCGCATTTTGATCTTTATGGATGGGTTCCAAAAGAAAAACCAGGATACCCTATTGGTGGATCAGCACAAACTATTCGTGCCCTTTATAATATTTTTAAAAATGAAGTTTGACACAAAATATCCACAAAGATAGACAATTTTACATCTTAAAGAATAATTGCAATCGTCTTAAACTGTGTTCTTAGTTTTGTTTGAGGATAAAAACCTTACCAATAGAGTTTTCATGAGTTTGTTTAAAAGTAAAAAGTAACAAAATGGAAGCAAAAAGATGACCTCTAAAGACCCAAGGCTTTATGCATTCAGAGATGATCTAGCAGATCAACGTCTTGAAACAGAAATTACAGCCCAGCGTTTTGTTCACGGTGAAAAAAAACGTGTTAATACAGCGGTCGCTGGACTTTTTAAAGAAAATAGTAAAAAAAGTGAAAGACAAACAGAATGCTTATTGGGAGAAGAACTTCTCATTTTTGAACAAGGGGAAACGATGTCGTGGGGGCAATCCCTTAAAGATGGTTATGTTGGTTATATTGATACAAAAGCCCTTTGTACATCAACTATAAAACAAACGCATATAGTTTCAGTCCCACGTACATTTAAATATTCACACGCTGACTTACGTGGACCAATAGTGTCTCCGTTATCTATGGGAAGCAAAGTCAGTGTTGTTGATGAAATTGAAGTCCGTGACACAATGTATTCTATTCTTGAAAATGGAACAGCAATCATTACGAGCCATCTCAGCCCCATTGGACGTGTATACGAAGATTATGTCACAGTTGCAGAAACTTTTATCCGTACACCTTATCTTTGGGGTGGTGTCAGCGGTTTTGGAATTGATTGTTCGGGACTCATTCAGCTCTCTATGATGATGACTGATCAAATAGTTTTACGTGACACCGATATGCAGCAAGAAACTATAGGCAGTCCTCTTACAGATACTGATAAACTTCAACGAGGCGATTTAATTTTTTGGAAAGATCATGTTGCTATTATGGTTGATCATGAAAATATTATTCATGCAAATGGTTTTTCCATGGACGTTATGATCGAGCCATTAGAAGAGGCAATTACGCGTATCGCTAAAAAAAATCAATATCCCATCGCAAAACGTCGTCCAATGCAAGAAACTTAATACATGCCTCCTATAAAAAATAATATCTTTCTCATGTTATTTATATCTCTCATTTATATACTTATTTAGGGGGATTTTTTCTTTATCTCTCATACTATATAAGGCACAGGAATGTAACTCCCTAAGAAGTCTTCTTTTCATGTTTTTCTTCTATATTTAATAATTCATTAACTATATGTTTTATTTGTTTTAAAATTGTTTTTCAAATTACATACCACTCTTTTTATTCGTACGTTATTGAACATTTTTTTGATTGAGAAATCATATAACATCAAGAAAAATAAAAGAAAATTTATGGTTATAAAAAAATATGTTATTATATAATCATGTATTACAATAATAATTTAAGCTTTTGGTCATGTAAAACGATCTCTAACAACAAATACAAAGCGTTCTTTTTTGAAGCATTTTTTGAAATTTTTCCCATTATCGATATCTCATGAAATAAGTACTCCTGATATCTCTCAGTGCATCCAAACTCATCTCACAATGATACGCGTGAAAAGGCATCATTATACACTTTGCCAATTCTCAATGTTACGATGACCCTTGGCTACTGGAGAGTGTTCTTTCAGCTCGTATTTTATTTCTTTCTTAAATAATTTTATCCACATGACTTTCCCCGCTTGGAACGTACAAAAGAATGGTTTTGGTTAATTTAATATAAAACAGATTTGAAATGAAAAAAAATTACAACTCTGGACTTTTACATTCAACATAAAAATTATAAATTATCATTTTAAATCAATATATTGAATTATATTTAAACAATATTTTCTTCTTATAACACATTAAAGAAGATGATTTTTCAATACCTGAACCAATGGTTTATCAGCATCAGGCATAGGGTATTTATCAAGATCATTAACAAAAACCCATTCTAAATTTTGCCCCTCTCGTCCTTGCGCAACTCCCTCATAATGATAACAAAGATACAACGGCATCAAGAGGTGAAATGTTGCATAGCTATGGCTTGCAAACGTTAAAGGTAATAAATTATTTGCCTGAACATACACACCAAGCTCTTCTTCTAGTTCACGAATCAATGAAATTTCTGGAGTTTCACCTTGCTCAACCTTTCCACCAGGAAACTCCCATAAACCAGCCAGCGATTTTCCTTCAGGACGCTTGGTAAGCAAAACACGATTATTTTGATCTAACAGTGCACATGCAACAACAAGAAGAAGGGAACTTTTTATACACATATCACTCTCCAATGAGAATATAAAGATAACTGTCTCTTTCTAGTATATTCCCTTACCTCAAAAAGAACTCACATATCTCATTCTCTTAAAAAATAATCGGCAGTTAAATATAGAGAGTACATCCATTCATTAACTTCTGTAATCACTATTGATCATAACGTACTCTTTTGTTAAATCGCAAGACCAAACCGTCGCCGTGCTCTTACCCAAACCGATATCAACACGAATTGTGATGTGCTTACCTTGCATATAAGTACCTATTGTCTCTTCACAATACTCAGGATCTCGTACGCCATTCACGGCCACACGATGCTCACCAAACCAAATCGTCAATAGATCACGATCGACTTCAACACCGGCCTTCCCAACTGCCATAACGACCCGCCCCCAATTCGCATCTTCACCAGCAATAGCCGTTTTTACGAGCGGTGAATTTGCAATTGATAAAGCAATAGTTTTAGCTGCATTGTTTGTTGTAGCACCCATCACATTAACCTCAATTAAATGACGAGCACCTTCGCCATCACAAACAACTTGTAGTGCAAGTTCATGCAAAAGTGCACTCAATTGTTTCACAAAAACTCCATAACGCTGATCAGATTTACTTGTAAGACATGGGAAATGTTCTTTTCCTGTCGCAAACAACATAAGCGTATCTGAAGTTGAAGTATCGCTATCAACAGTAATTGAATTGAAAGAACCCTCAACTGCCTCTGATAACATGGATTGGAGTACATCCGAAGAAATAGTAGCGTCACTAACCACAAACGACAGCATTGTCGCCATATCGGGTGCAATCATACCAGCACCTTTTGCAATTCCATGAATGGTAACACTCTCTCCCCCACAGTCAAAAGTGCGCGTCGCAAGTTTTGGAAATGTGTCCGTTGTCATTATCGCTTTTGCAGCTTCCAACCAATTTCCCTCTTCTGCTGTCTCTGCCATACTTGGTAAAAGATTGACAATACCCGATGCATCCATTGGCTCACCAATAACCCCCGTAGAAGCTATAAAAATTTCATCTCCTCTAACCTTTAAAGCGTTTGCTGCTGCACAGATGATTTCATTGGTTGTGTGCTTTCCTTTGCTTCCTGTAAAAGCATTTGCATTTCCAGAGTTCACAACAACACCCCTCGCAACCCCATGAGGAAGCGATGCACGACAATGCTCTACAGGAGCAGATGGACATTTTGAACGGGTAAAAACACCGGCCACACTCACTGGCTTATCGAATATGATGAAAAGAAGATCTGTACGATCTTTATATTTAATCCCAGCTTCAGCTGTTGCTATCCGTACCCCAGATAAGGGAGAAAGCTCCTGGATCTTTTGAGGCGACAAAGGAGAAATTTTCAAAACCACAATATGCTCTCTGTAAAAATAAATGAAATGATTGCAGATCAATAACCCCTCATAGAAAACTGCTAGGCTTTTTGAACAAAACTAACCTAGCAAATTATCTATTAAAGAGGCTATCCACTTATTTTTCCTAGCTATTCTGTATCTTCTTCATCTGATGTCTCATCGGGAAGTAGCGTCCCATTTTGATGAAGCGATTCCATGATTTTTGTAACATTAGGATCAGGGTATTTCACATCCATCTTGCTACGCAAATCAACAATCAGTTCTTGATAGCGCTTTTTTATCAGCTGTGTCCGCAACATCTCTTTAACATCATCAAATGCAGGAGGTTGTTTCAAACGACGATCTTCTAATTTAATAATATGCCAACCAAAAGGACTTTCAACGGGTTGTTTAGTGTATTCGCCAATTTTCAAACCAAATGCAGCATCTTCAAAAGGCTTGACCATTTGACCATGGCTAAAATAACCAAGATCACCCCCAACGGCAGCAGAACCATCTGTTGAACTTTTCTTTGCAATCTCTTCAAAATTTTCGCCTTTATTTAAATGCTTAATGATAGCTTCTGCTTCTTTTCTCGTTTTGACCAAAATATGACGCGCTTTAACCTCATCTTCTTTAGGTAAAGCAGCGACTTCTTGCTTATAAAGAGCTTCCAAATCAGTATCCGAGATTTTGTCAACAATCGCCTGTTTAAAATAAAGCTGTTGAAGAACATTGTCACGCATGACTGCCATACGTTTATCGTAAGCTTCTGTCTTATCAAGACCTTTGCTTCTTGCTGCTTTTGCAAGTGCCTGCATATCTAAATAAGCTTTCAGAACCATCATACGGCGTTGTTCATCAGGAAAACGTGCTAAATTAGGATTTATTTCAAGCGCTAAATCATCTAATTGGCCTGCTGTAATATTCTTCCCATCAATAACCGCCATAACATGAGAAGGAGAAACAGCTTTTTCAGAAGCTTTCTCCAAAGTCTTTAAATCATTCGACGATGAATTCAAACCTTCTTGGGCTCTCACCCCTAAACTTGTACTTGCCAATAAAGTTGATGCTAAAAAAAGCGTGATAAAGTTAAATTTCATAAATATACTCCTTAAAAATGAAGGCAGGTTCAAGATTCCAATTTTCTTTACCATAACACTTTAACCTTTAAACATAGAGAAATAAATTAGTAATTTTATTTTAAAAAAGTATAAAATTGTCCTTTTATCTGAGTTGCTCCAATCCTATCTAATGCAGATGAAAACATGATAATAGAGAAAAATGACATATTGTATCTTAAATTACTTTGTATTGTATCAGTTAAATAGCGTACCTAAAGTTGACATAGAGCGCTTAGCCTCTTATCTCTACTTTACAATTAAAGTGAAAAATTGCACACCAACAAGTATAATGGTACCATCTGCGTTTCATGATGTCTCTAATCATATCAGATAACTTGAAGAAAATGTAGAGTATGGGGAAAGCGTATGAATTACCCAACAAGAGTGACAACAATTAAAAGAAAGGGCCAGAGATGGTCAGTTTAGGTGTTTTTGCCCGTAAGTTTTTTGGTTCAGCTCATGAGCGACGTCTCAAAGCACTCCGCCAAAAAGTTGCACAAATTAATGCTTTGGAAGAACAATTTGTAAAATTAAGTGATGAGCAGCTTTGCCAAAAAACAGATGCCTTTCGTAAACGTCTTAGTGAAGGTGAAAGTGTTGATTTGCTCTTACCAGAAGCTTTCGCAACTGTTCGTGAAGCCGCAAAACGTGTTTATGACATGCGTCCTTTTGACGTGCAACTTATTGGTGGAATGGTCCTTCACGACTGTGGCATAGCTGAAATGCGTACTGGTGAAGGTAAAACATTAATGGCAACTTTACCAATTTATCTCAATGCATTGGAAGGTAAAGGCGTTCATGTTGTGACAGTAAATGATTATCTCGCCAGTCGTGATGCTGAAACAATGGGGAAAATTTTTAGTTTTCTAGGGCTTACAACAGGCGTGATTCTTCATGATCTTGATAGTGATGCCCGCCGAGAGGCCTATGCATGCGACATCACCTATGCCACAAATAATGAACTAGGTTTTGATTATTTGCGTGATAATATGGCCTTCGATCGTAGTCAAATGGTCCAACGTGGACATCATTACGCAATTGTTGATGAAGTTGATTCGATTCTTATTGATGAAGCCCGTACACCCCTTATTATTTCTGGTCCTCTAGAAGATCGTACTGACTTCTATAACCTTATTGATACATTTATTCCTGCCTTAACTCCAGAAGACTATGAAATAGACGAAAAACAAAAAACAACGACTTTTACCGAAGTTGGTACTGAAAAAATTGAAAAAATGCTCGAACAAGCTGGACATCTTAAAGGTGAAAGCCTTTATGACATAGAAAATGTCGCTATCGTTCATCATGTCAATAATGCTCTAAAAGCTCATAAACTGTTTGCTCGCGATAAAGATTACATTGTTCGCAATGATGAAATCGTTATTATTGACGAATTTACAGGGCGAATGATGCCTGGGCGGCGTTATTCTGAAGGACTTCATCAAGCGTTAGAAGCTAAGGAGCATGTTGCTATTCAACCAGAAAACCAGACACTTGCTTCCATCACTTTCCAAAATTACTTCCGTATGTATAGGAAATTATCTGGAATGACTGGAACTGCAACAACAGAAGCCGAAGAATTCAGAAATATTTATGGTCTTGACGTTGTTGAAGTCCCTACAAATTTGCCAATACAACGTATTGATGAAGATGATGAAATTTATCGAACAGCAGAAGAGAAATATCGGGCAATTGTACGTGATATCCGTCAAGCACACGAAAAAGAACAGCCTATTCTTGTTGGAACAACCTCTATTGAAAAGTCAGAACAATTGGCAGAGCGTTTGCGAAAAGAAGGCATTACCGATTTTAGAGTCTTAAATGCTCGCTATCACGAACAAGAAGCATACATCATTGCGCAAGCAGGAGTTCCTAGAGCTCTCACCATCGCAACCAACATGGCAGGACGCGGTACGGATATACAACTTGGTGGTAATGTTGAAATGCGCATCCGACAAGAGTTACAGGATATCCCCGAAGGTCCAGAGCGGACAGCTAAAATTGAAGAAATAAAAAAAGATGTTCAGAAGCTTAAAGACAAAGCTTTAGCGGCTGGTGGTCTTTACGTCATTGCGACGGAACGTCATGAAAGCCGTCGTATTGATAACCAGCTTCGTGGACGTTCTGGTCGCCAAGGCGATCCAGGTCGCTCAAAATTCTTTCTTTCTCTTCAAGATGATCTTATGCGTATCTTTGGCTCCAATCGTATGGATGGTATGCTGCAAAAACTTGGATTGAAAGAAAATGAAGCTATTATCCATCCATGGATTAATAAAGCCCTTGAAAAAGCACAAAAAAAGGTCGAAGCACGAAACTTTGAAATTCGTAAAAATCTGTTAAAATATGATGATGTCATGAATGATCAACGCAAGGTTATTTTTGAACAGCGTATGGAGATCATGGACGCAGATGATTTATCAGAAATGATCCTTGAAATGCGCAATGAAGTCGTAGAGGATCTCGTAGAGGCTTGTATTCCATCAGGGACATATTCTGAAAAATGGGATGTAAAAACTCTCGAAGAAGAACTTCAACAACTCTTTAATCTTGAGCTTCCAGTAGAAGAGTGGGCAAAAGAAGATGGAATTGCCGAGGAGCAAATTTTGGAGCGTGTATCAGATGCTGTTACAAAACTTGAAAATGAACGTACTGAACGCTATTCTCCAGAAGTTATGGCTTATTTTCACAAGGCAGTATTGCTCGAAACTATTGACACGTTATGGCGTGAACATCTGGTGAGTTTAGACCATTTGCGTTCTGTTGTTGGTTTTCGTGGTTATGCGCAGCGGGATCCGCTCAATGAATATAAGACAGAATCTTTTGAACTCTTTCAAAGTATGTTGAGAAATTTGCGCCGAATTGTCACTTCTAAGCTTATGCGCTTTGAAATCATTCAACAACCTACAGAACCGACCATGCCTGAGCAAACTGATGCTGCTTCTTCTGTCTTTAATGATAAAAGTCAAGAAAATGCTCCCACCTTATGGGCACGATCACAAGAAAATAGATTTGTTAATCCACAAGATCGTGACCCTAATGATATAACCACATGGGGAAAAGTTGGACGTAATGAGCGTTGTCCTTGCGGTTCAGAGAAAAAATACAAACACTGTCATGGAGCCTTTGTTTGAAAAGCAAACTATGAAAATGAATAAAAAGCGAAATTATGAGCAAGAATTGCGCACAGCTGGTTTAAGAGTAACACGTCAACGACGAGTTATTCTTGATATTTTGACTGACACAAATGACCATCCCAATGCATTTGAAATTTTTCAGCGTGCAAACGAAATAGATTCGAGTATTTCACTCTCAACTGTTTATCGAACCATGAAAACATTAGAAGGAAATGGAACAATTCATCGCCATAGCTTTAGTGGTGGTCCATCTCGTTTTGAGCAAGCAGATGGGCAACATCATGATCATCTCATTGATATAGAAACAGGACAAGTTATCGAGTTTCATTCTGATGTTATTGAAAAGCTGCAAGAGGAAATTGCAAAATCCCTTGGCTATGATATTATTCATCATCGCCTTGAACTTTACGGAAAAAAAAACTCTTAAAAAAGTGATTATATATCATTAGATAAAATACCTCAAGTAAATCAAGTTTTATAAAAATTTACCTTTAAGATATAATAGTTTCCATTGGCAAAAAAAAATTTTGCTCTATTACCCCTTTTTGTATGATGCTATACGGTAATTCATTGTCAGCATTATAACAAAAAATCATTGCAACAAAATATTATAAAAATTGTATTATGAAAAATTAGGCCAATATTATCATGGTTTCTTTGCCACAAGATCGTATGAGACAGCTTGAAAAGCGCTTTGAAATAATTGAAAGCCAAATGACGACTAATCCAAATGCTGAAACATATGTCAAATTAGCTTCTGAATATGCAGAACTACAACCCGTTATTGCCTCTATACGCGCATTAAATGCTCTTTACAGAGAGATTACAGAATTAGAAACAATTATCAATGATAAACAAACAGACCTAGAGATGCGTAATCTTGCCCAAGAAGAGCTACCATTGTTATATAAAAAAGTAGAGCAATTTGAAAAAGAACTCCAGATTCTGCTTTTGCCTAAAGATGTTGCTGATGAAAAAAACGCTATTGTTGAAATTCGAGCAGGAACGGGTGGATCAGAAGCAGCACTTTTTTCCGGTGATCTTTTCCGCATGTATGAACGTTATGCCCATGCTCACCATTGGAAAGTAGAAGTTATTTCACTCAGTGAGGGAGAAGTTGGCGGATATAAAGAGATTATTGCTACTATCTCAGGAAAAGGTGTCTTTTCTAAATTGAAATATGAATCAGGGGTTCATCGTGTGCAACGCATCCCCGAAACAGAAACCGGTGGACGGATCCATACATCTGCTGCTACCGTTGCAGTCCTTCCGGAGGCTGAAGAAATTGATATTGATATTCGCCCTGAAGATATTCGTATTGACACAATGCGTGCATCTGGAGCAGGAGGACAGCATGTTAATACAACGGATTCAGCTGTTCGTATCACGCATATTCCAACAGGAATTATGGTCGTACAAGCAGAAAAATCACAACATCAAAACCGAGCACGAGCCCTTCAAATTTTACGGGCACGCTTATTCGATATCGAACGACAAAAAGCGGAAAGTGAACGTTCAGCTTCTCGTAAAAGCCAAGTTGGTTCTGGTGATCGTTCAGAACGTATTCGTACCTATAATTTTCCACAAGGACGTGTCACGGATCACCGTATTAATCTAACCTTGTATAAGCTTGATCGCATTCTAGAGGGAGATCTTGATGAGCTTCTTCATGCACTCATCTCAGATCATCAAACAACACTGCTGATGGAAATGGATAATAATTGAGAAAATATTCTTTCAAGAATGTCATCCAACAAATGCAAGAAAAATTGCGCACGAAAGGAATTGCTGAAGCCGATCTCGATGCGAAAATACTCGTTGAATGGATAACAGGAATAAATGCTGCTGAAAGAATTTCTAAACCAGATATGCATCTGTCTTCTGAGCATATTATACAAATAGAACAGGCTTTACAACGGCGTATTGCAGGCGAACCCGTCTATCGTATTATAGGAGCACGAGAATTTTATGGTATATCTTTTACATTGTCTCAAGAGACGTTAGAACCTCGTCCTGATACAGAAACGCTGATAGATCTTGTTCTCCCTTTTCTCCAAAAACAGGTCGAAAATTCGGGAAGAACAACATTCCTTGATATGGGAACAGGAAGTGGCGCCATTGCCATTACACTCCTTAAACAAATTCCCCAATCCTATGCGGTGGCAGTCGATATTTCTGAAGATGCCCTTAAAACAGCGAAAAAAAATGCAAAGAATGCTGAAGTAGCACACCGCTTCACACCTCTTCTTAGCGACTGGTTTGATGCTGTCGCAGATCGCTTTGATTTCATTGTTTCCAATCCACCTTATATTCCCGCACAAGATATCAAAAAACTTGCAAAAGAAGTGCGCTTACATGACCCATTGCGCGCCCTGATAGGAGGGGAAGATGGACTTTATTTTTATCGAAAACTCGCCCATGGAGCAGCCAACTACTTAAAAGAAAACGGCTATGTCGCTGTTGAAATTGGTTACTCTCAAGAAAATGAAGTCTGTAATTTATTTAAAAAAAATGGTTTTCAATGTTTAGAAGTGCGTAAAGATCTAAGTGGAATACCCCGCGCACTTCTATTTGCATGCAAACATTAAAATTCCCAATCATCATCCGTGGTAGCAACCGCCTTGCCAATGACATAAGAAGAACCTGCCCCTGAAAAAAAGTCATGATTTTCGTCAGAGTTTGGTGATAAAGCTGCCAAAATAGCGGGATTAACACGACAAACCTCAGGGGGAAAAAGAGCTTCAAAACCTAAATTCATTAAAGCCTTGTTAGCATTATAATGAAGAAAAATTTTAACATCTTCTGTCAATCCAAGTGCATCATAAAGATCTTCAGTATATTTGCACTCGATATTATAAAGGTCAAAGAGCAGGTTAAAAGCAAAATCTTTAATTTCTTTCTTTTTGGCTTCATCAAGCTTTGCAAAGCCCAATTGGAATTTATAACCTATATAATAACCATGGACTGCTTCATCACGAATGATTAATCGAATGAGATCTGCTGTATTGGTCAACTTAGCGCGACTGGCCCAATACATGGGCAAATAAAAACCAGAATAAAATAAAAAGCTTTCCAGCAAAGTCGAAGCAATTTTTTTCTTAAGTGGATCATTTGCTTCATAACGCTCAAGTACTAATCTAGCCTTTTTCTGCAAATGAATATTTTCTTCTGACCATCTAAACGCATCATCAACTTCTACCGTCGAACAAAGGGTTGAAAAAATCGAGGAATAAGAACGTGCATGAACCGCTTCCATGAAAGCAATATTCGTCAACACTGCCTCCTCATGCTCTGTTATTGCATCAGCCAGAAGCGAAATGGCTCCAACAGTATTTTGAATTGTATCTAAAAGCGTTAGTCCTGTAAAAACACGAATTGTTAATTTACGTTCTTCATCTGTTAAGCTTGACCATGAGGGAATATCATTGGAAAGTGGAACCTTCTCAGGTAACCAAAAGTTCCCAGTTAAGCGGTTCCATACTTCAAGATCTTTCTCATCATGTAATCTATTCCAATTAACTGCGCACACAACAGGATTTTTGGTTGTAATCTTTGTCATATGATGATCTCCTATAAACTGCACGAAACACAGCCTTCAACTTCTGTTCCACTTAATGCTACTTGCCGTAATCGTACATAGTAAATACTCTTTATACCCTTTTTCCAGGCATAAATTTGTGCGCGGTTAATATCACGTGTGGTAGCGGTATCAGGAAAAAATAATGTTAATGAAAGACCTTGATCAACATGCTGTGTTGCAGCAGCATAGGTATCTATAATTTTTTCAGGACCAATCTCATAAGCATCTTGGTAAAAATTCAAATTCGTATTATCCATATAAGGAGCGGGATAATAAACGCGCCCAATTTTTCCCTCTTTGCGAATTTCAATTTTTGAAGCAATTGGATGAATAGAAGAAGTGGCATGATTAATATAGGAAATAGATCCCGTAGGTGGAACTGCCTGCAAATTACGGTTATAAAGCCCATACTCAATGACTAATTTTTTGAGTTCCTGCCAATCCTTTTGATCTGGGATAACAATATTGTTCCGTGCAAAAAGCTCTTGCACAAGCGCAAATTGCGGTTTCCATTCTTTTTCAATATATTTTTCGAAAAAACGTCCATCTGCATAAGCTGATTTTTCAAACCCTGCAAACATTTCTTGACGTTCACGTGCAATCAAATTGGAAGCTCGTATGGCGTGATATGTCACAATATAAAAATAGATATTGGTAAAATCTATCGCTTCTGGAGACCCATAATAGATCTGTTCACGCGCTAGAAACCCATGCAAATTCATTTGTCCCAAACCAATCGCATGACTTTCAGCATTGCCTTTCGCAATGGAAGGCACACAGGCAATATTACTCATATCCGAAACCGCAGTAAGGGCACGAACAGCAGATTCCACGGTCTGTCCGAAATCAGGACTTTCCATTGCTTTGGCAATATTCATGGATCCAAGATTACAGGATATATCACTTCCAATCGTGCGATAAGTTAAATCTGTCTCCAGTTCACTTGCTTCACTCACCTGCAAAATTTCTGAACATAAATTGCTCATACTTATGCGCCCAGCTATTGGGTTCGATCGATTAGCAGTATCCTCAAATAAAATATAGGGATAACCCGACTCAAATTGAATTTCTGCTAATGTCTGGAAAAAAACGCGTGCACTTATTTTCTTTTTACGAATCTTTGCATTATCAACAAAAGAACGATAATGCTCCGTTAAAGAAATATCGCTAAAGGGCTTACCTGTCACACGCTCGATATCATAAGATGAGAAGAGATACATGTCCTCATTATTCCGTGCAAGCTCAAAAGTAATATCAGGAATAACGACACCAAGCGAAAGCGTTTTGATTCTAACTTTTTCATCAGCATTTTCACGCTTTGTATCCAAAAACTTCATAATATCTAAATGGTGAGCATGCAAATAAACAGCTCCAGCCCCCTGTCGTGCCCCAAGCTGATTGGCGTAAGAAAAAGAATCTTCCAAGAGTTTCATCACCGGTAAGACTCCTGAGGACTGATTTTCTATTTGCTTAATTGGTGCCCCAGCTTCCCGCAAATTCGTTAAACAAAGCGCCACACCTCCACCACGTTTTGAAAGCTGCAAAGCAGAATTAACCGAACGACCTATCGATTCCATATTATCTTCAACACGTAGCAAAAAACACGAAACCAATTCACCACGTTGTTTTTTCCCAGCATTTAAAAATGTCGGTGTTGCCGGCTGAAACCGTCCTGTAATAATTTCATCCACAAAACTTTCAGCAAGAGCTTTATTCCCTTGTGCCAAATATAAAGCTACAAGACAGACACGATCTTCATAACGTTCAAGATAACGTTTCCCATCAAAAGTCTTTAATGTATAGCTAGTATAGTACTTAAATGCGCCTAAAAAGGTAGGGAAACGAAACTTAAATGCATAAGCACGTTTAAAAAGCTTTTTAATAAAAGAAAAATCATAAAGCTCAAATAAAGCTTTTTCATAATAACCTTCTTCAATTAAGTAGTCTATTTTTTCCTTCAGGTTATGAAAAAAAACTGTATTTTGATTAACATGCTGAAGAAAATATTGCCGTGCGGCAAGCCGATCCATATCAAATTGAATATGACCATTTTCATCATAAAGATTAAGCATTGCATTCAGCGCATGATAATCAGTAATCTGATCCGATTTCTGCGATTGTCCTATACCAATTGTTTCCAAAATCTTTCCAATCCCTTTTTTACATAAAGAACGTCTTCATCAGTTCCACGCAGCTCAAAACGATAAAGGCAAGGTACACAACATTTTTCAGCAATGATTTTACTTGCTAAATTATAATAACAACCAAAATTACGATTCCCACCACCAATGACACCACGAATTAATTTTCGGTTCTCAGCTTCATTGAGAAAATGGATAACGGCTTTCGGCACTGCTCCTCTTCCTTCACCATCTGCATATGTAGGAACAACCAGCACATAAGGTTCACCAACCAATGCAGAAGGCTTTCTTTTATCAATTTTGAAGAGTCGTTGACCAAGTTGCGAGACAAAATGTTCTGTATTACCCGTTGCACTCGAATAATAAACAATAAGCCCCATTAAGCACAAAGACCACTAATCATATCTGGTCTAAAACCAGACCAATGATTTTCACCACAAACAACGACAGGAACCTGACGATACCCCAGAGATTGAACAAAACTGTATGCTTGTTCATCACAAGAAATATCAACAACGCGATAATGAATGCCTTTTGCATCAAAAGCACGGCGTGTAGCATCACATTGGACACAAGATGGTTTGCTATAAATAGTGATCGACATTTTCTTCAACTTTCACAATTCCAAATAATCAACCCTAAAGGGTCAATCTAATAATTTTATAAGTACTCAAGAATAACAAAAAAACAGAAATTGTACGCAAAACATGTGGTTATTTTCAAATAGTACACAGCTTCCTGAACATAACAGAATTCCTCATCAAATAACTTCAAAGACTATGATGAGAATAAGCGATTATTCTATAACTTAAATGGCAAAGCCCCCCAGTTATAAAACAACCTTTTTCTTGCATTACAATTCCCTCCTGCTGTCTAAAAAACTAATGTTCTAAACTACCGTTTTTCAAGAGCTCTGTTTTACTCTTTTTCGGCAAAAATCAATTACAAAAACGAAAGGAATCCTTCCAAAAGAGACCCTTCAGCAAAAACACTGCTATGCCCTTGGTCAATAAACTCTTTACAATAATGGAAATAACTTAGATACCAAACGAAACACACTAACACCCTCTCTTGTGCTTATTTAGAATCACCAATCATTTTGATACTATATATAGTATATACTCTCTCTCTTTCGTCAAGGTGAATTCAATTATTATTTTTAATTTTCCACGATCTTCACACTAAAATTTTCAGTCCTCAAAACTATGTAATAATATAACATTTTATTGACAAACGTTATATTATTACATAGTTTCCAAAATAATAAGCAACGATGGTAAAAAATATGGATCTGCACTTCAATAAGACAACATTAGGCTATGGAAATAGAATAGCAATAAAGAACTTTTCAGCGAAGTTAAAAGCTGGTTCATTGGTCGCAATAACAGGTGATAATGGCGCTGGAAAATCGACACTGCTAAAAGCCATCGCCGGATTGATTAAACCTCTTAAGGGAAAAATTACAAAACCAAAAAAAAGCCGCATTGCTTATCTTTCTCAGCAATGTGATGTAGATCAAACATTTCCAATTGATGTGAAAACGCTTGTAAAAACAGGACTGTGGTCTTTTTGTGGATTATGGAAAAGCCAGCGCCCTTATGATTCTAAGATTCAAAATGCGCTTGAAATGGTTGGGCTTACAGAACTCGCACCCCGTTCGCTTGAAACATTATCAGGCGGGCAATTACAACGCGCTCTTTTCGCACGTATCATTGTGCAAGATGCCAATATTATTTTGCTTGATGAACCTTTCAATGGTGTAGATCATAAGACCCAAAAAGATCTTCTTGCACTGATCACATACTGGCAACAGCAAGGACGCACAGTTCTCACAGCACTCCATAACCCTCTCATCGTGCAAGAATTTTTCCCCCAAATGATTCAAATTAATCAACAAAACGCCTTTTATGGAGAAACAACACAGTTTTTAAACAACACTATTCATCACGTTATGCCACCTCTCACATCCAATTCTTTTCCTATTAGCGCACAAAAACAAAATCTTCCCATCAATGATCCTCTCTTTCTTAGGTTATAAAACGTGTATGCATTTTTTCTTGCCCCCTTTGTTGATTTCCAATTTATGCAAAACGCCCTTATCGGTTCTATTTTCCTGTCTATTAGCGCTTGTCCTGTTGGTGTATTTTTGATGCTCCGTGGAATGAGCTTGACAGGAGATGCTATCTCTCATGCCATTCTTCCTGGTGTTGCAACTGCTTTTCTGATTTGTGGCTTTTCCCTCATATCTATGACACTTGGTGGCATCTTCGCTGGTATTATTGTTGCTTTAGCGACCATTTTAATTTCACGAAATAGCTTTCAGAAAGAAGATGCATCCATGACTGTCTTTTATCTTATTGCACTCGCAGCAGGTGTCATTATTATCTCACTAAAAGACTCAACAATTGAGCTGCTTCATCTCTTATTCGGATCGGTTCTTGCACTTGATGCACAAGCCCTTTGGTTAATCACTATTATAATGCTGATTACACTATGCAGCCTTTGTATTTTTTGGCGTGCACTTGTTTTAGAAAGCTTTGACCCCCTCTTTTTTAAATCACTCTCTCCGTTGAGTAAATATATTCATATTTCATTGCTTGGACTTGTGGTGTTGAATCTGGTTGGAGGCTTTCAATCACTAGGAACATTACTTTCCGTTGGCATTATGATGATTCCAGCTATTACAGCCCGTTTTTGGTTTTCACGGCTAGTCCCTATTTGCGCGCTTTCCACTCTTTTTGGAATCATTTCTAGCGTATGTGGTCTCCTACTTTCTTTTCATCTTTCACTTCCCTCCGGCCCTGCTATCATCATTGCCGCAGGATTTATTTATCTTGTTTCCTGCTTGATAAGTCCACGTGGCTTTATTGTAACATGGTTTCCCCACCTCTTTTATACCTCCTCACTTTAAGGAAAAAAATGTGCCTAAGTTTGCTCAAAAATTTGTTCTTCTTGGAGCTTTATTGCTTTCCTTTTCTCCATTTTCTGCTTCTGCAAACAATAAAATCAAAGTTGTTGCGAGCTTTTCTATTCTCGCAGATCTCGTAAAAAATGTAGGAGACAACCATATCTCTATGACCACTTTTGTAGGTCCCAATGCGAATACCCACACTTATGAACCTACCCCCCATGATGCTCAAGCTCTTAGAAATGCTCAAATTATTTTCATCAACGGACTTCATTTAGAAGGATTCATTGATCGCCTCATTACAGCAAGCGGTACAAAAGCACTTCTTGTCAAAGTTAGCGCTAACATTCCCTCCCTCGAAATGAACAATCAAGAACATAATGCCCATCACCACCACAGCGTTATTGATCCACACGCTTGGCAAACAATTCCCAATGTCAAAATCTATGTGAAGAATATCGCTGCTGCTTTTTGTAAAATCGATCCACAATCCTGCACCAGCTACAAAAAAAATGCCGAAACCTACATCCAAAAACTTAAAATAGCACAAGATACCCTGAAAACAAAAATTGCTACCATCCCTAAAGATAAGCGTATCATTATCACATCTCATGACGCCTTTGGCTATTTTGCCAAAGAATATGGTTTTACTATCCTTGCTCCCCAAAGTGCTTCAACAGAAGCTGAAGCAACCGCAGCCGATGTTGCTAAACTTATCAAACAAATTAAGGCGAATAAAGCAGCTGCACTATTCGTTGAAAATATCTCTAATCCTCGGCTCATAAAACAGATTGCAAAAGAAACAGGTTTAAAAATTGGTGGAACTCTTTATTCTGATGCATTGTCAAATAAAAATGGCCCTGCAGCAACTTATCTCGATATGATGGAACATAATGTGAATACCATCATTGATGCCATCACAAAACATTAAAACTTTCTCCAAAAGAGATAAAAAAGCGTTCATAAAATCGTAAGTCTATGATTATATTACTAATGATACCCAACATCTATAATTGATACTATTGATATAAAATAAAGTTACTTTTACAGAGAAATTTATACTCAATAGATGCTAAGATAGATAAAGTAAGTGGATTTATTGCCTCATGGTGCCCAGATCGTCAGCGGCATCATTCTATTTTCCAACGCTTCTTTTACAATAACTCTCGACACTTGAAACGATTCATAAGAAGCATTTGGGGTCTCTTTCTTAAAGTATTTTTATCTACCCAACTCCATTTATAACATGCAAGTAGAATGAGTGTATGAATAAAAACCACTTGAAGAAAAAATGCCTCTTATGAAGAGTCTCAACACAATAATTGTTGCAATGTTGGAGACTGGCAGAGAATATGATGATGGACTCAGCTTGCATTTTTATAAGCATAAAGATGGCGATACACAATGGATTTATGTTATACTACTCATAAACGACTGCGTGAAAAAACAGTTGGAATAACCTTGCAAAATATTTTTAAAACAAGTGCGTGAATTGACAACCTAATAGCCTTCTGTTTAGGTATTCTGTTTTGTATAAGAGATGTAATTCTATTCAAAGAACGTAATAAAAAAATGTGTTCGGCAATGCGCAGTCTCCATTATGTAAGAGACATTGGCTCAGATGCTTTTGAAAGTCGCAATATTAAATTAAAAGATGATGCTAAAGATAGAAACTATTTTTTATCTTTCTGCTTTCATATTCCCCCTAAACTAAGCTGTCTCCTCATTTTAGAAATTACATAAGAAGATAAGCTTATTCCACTCTGATATACAAAAACTGAATACAACACTGAGCCGTCTTCATATTTGTCTCAAACATACTGCTGTATAAAGTTTAGGTTGATTTATAAGCAACAAAAAAGCACGCACTTTATAAGAAAGCAATATCATAAAATCATTAATAGACTGGCAATATATTGAAAAAATATACCAGCTTTCATAAAATACTTTGCAAAACAACAAGATAATTGTCTTTATCCCTGCTGATTCTTATAGGTGTTCGCACCAATCCCTTATGTCATATTCATAAAAATATGTTTAAGAATGGTCTATAGGCAATTTTTTAACTCAAGAATATAGAAAGATCGATGGGATGTTACAGATGTGTTTCATCTGCTTTTATCATTAAAAGTAATGAAAATTGTAAAACAAGCGCGCCTTCTATCTCTCAGTGATTTCTTTTGCAACTGATCGGATACCCTCGCTGAGAATTGCATAGTGATTTACATGAGAAAAAATAAACTTGCAGCATGCGCGTGCAGATTTCTCTCTAATTTATGTAATTGGTAAAAAAACAGATGCCTCTTATAGGATCTCTGAAACCATTTAAGATCATATGGTCAGCAGTAAAATAGAATATGCCTATTCTCGTACAGACTATTTAGAACAGCGTCGTATTTTTTGGATCAAATAGACTTCTTATGTTAGGGATCAAAGCTACGATATGGGGCGCATCCCCTCTCATCTGTGAATTATTGTTTCCCTCTATTTCTCTCATTTACTTTTTATAAGTTACATAAATTATTACATCAAGAAACATATGATAATATATTGTTTTTTATGAAAAAATTTATAAATGAGAAAAATAGAGTTAATCAATGGTTATTTTATATTGATATTTTTTTATAATGAAAATGATTTTATTATGTTTGAGGTTTGAAAATAATATTCTTCTCACAGACCGTGAAAATGCACATTTTCTTCATATAAATGTTTTGACATTCTCAGCGCCATGGGACAATGGATCATTACCAAAACTTTTAAAATTTTGTTTTTAATCCCATCGGTTACAACCTGATTTTGTAAATACAATCGAGAAAATCGAAACGCAACATAAAAGAAAGTCGTGTTACATCAATTAATGCTTACTTATTATTTGTACGCTTTCCAGTGTTTTTGTTAAAAGTATGAAAATTCTGATGAGCGACAGTGAAACTTAGTTTTTGCCCATAGTCGTGTGTCAAGCGTTCTTTTATTTCAATCGTAAAGATGATATTATTCCAACGCGTTAAAACATGGCAACCTGTTCCAATAGGCTTGATAAGCTCAATTTTTGTGTGAAAGACAGGTCCTTTATCTGGATGTTCGCCCAATAAGATTATTTCAGGTCTGAATGCTAAAAGATCAGTTTCTTTGCCATAAGAAAATGAATGCCCTAAATGTTGTTCTAAGACATGGCGATCAAGAAAATTCATAGGAGGAGAACCAATAAAGTCAGCAACAAATGTTGTTGCTGGAG
Source organism: Bartonella sp. TT67HLJMS (assembly GCF_042193375.1). Lineage (NCBI taxonomy): Bacteria > Pseudomonadati > Pseudomonadota > Alphaproteobacteria > Hyphomicrobiales > Bartonellaceae > Bartonella > Bartonella sp. TT67HLJMS. Next base: position 41,950 of record NZ_JBHILP010000004.1, on the reverse strand, counting down.
TGTCGTAAATTTCCATTGGTGTTCCAATTTGCTCGATAGCTCCTTTATTCAAAACGACTATTCTATCAGCTAATGTCATAGCTTCTAGTTGATCATGGGTAACATAGAGGCTGGTCGTTCCTAATGAACGCTGTAGTGTTTTTATTTCAATACACATTTGCGCCCGCAATTTTGCATCAAGATTTGAAAGAGGTTCATCAAAAAGAAAAACACGGGGTTGGCGTACAATCACACGCCCCATTGCAACACGCTGACGTTGTCCTCCTGATAATTGTCGTGGCTTACGATCAAGAAATGATTCTATCTCCAAAAGTTTTGCAGCATGTGCGATGCGTTTTTTAATTTCTTCTTTAGGAGTTTTACGATTTTTAAGACCATATTCTAAGTTTCCACGAACTGTCATATGGGGATAAAGAGCATAATTTTGAAAAACCATAGCAATATCACGATCAGCTGGTTCACGATCATTGATACGTTCGTTATCAATACATAATTCACCTGAAGTAACTTGTTCAAGTCCTGCTATAATACGCAATAAGGTTGATTTTCCGCACCCTGAAGGACCGACAAGAACAAGAAGTTCTTTATCAGCAACAGTTAAGTTTAAATCATCAATGACCAGAATGCCGTTGTCATACCGTTTTTTTATATTTGATAACTGGATTATGGCCATAATTACTTCTCCGTTTCAATAAGGCCTTTGATAAAAAGCCGTTGCATGAAGATAACAACAAGAACAGGGGGAACCATGGCAACAACCGATACTGCCATGAGTATATTCCATTGAGGATCATGTTGAAGTGATTCGACAATAAGCTGTTTTAAAATAATAAGGATCGTTTGATGCTTTTGATCCGTTGTGATGATAAGAGGCCAGAGATATTGTATCCATCCATAAATGAACATAATGATAAATAAAGCAGCGATATTGCTTTTACTAAGAGGAAGAAGAATATCCTTAAAAAATTTAACTGGACCTGCACCATCAACACGTGCCGCCTCTAAGAGTTCATCTGGAATAGTCAAAAAAAACTGGCGAAATAAAAACGTAGCGGTTGCAGATGCAATAAGTGGAATAATCATTCCACTATAGGTGTCAATCATCCCCAATTTCGCAACAACCTCATAGGTTGGAAGAATACGAACTTCGACAGGGAGCATCAATGTAACAAAAATAAGAACAAAAGCAGTTTTTCGGAAAGGAAAACGCATATAAACAATTGCATAAGCAGACAAAAGTGAAATAATAATTTTCCCAATACTAATCCCTAGAGCCATAATGAGTGAATTCATTAAGAGTGGCCAGAGGTTGGGAAGACCGAGTTGTGCAAGGCCATCACCAAAGATTGTTTTATAATTTTCCAAAGCATACTTCCCAGGTAAAAGAGGAAGTGTTCCTGAGTTGAATGCTGCTGAACTATGGGTTGATGCAATGATAGCAACATAAACTGGAAAGCAAATAATGATAATGCCAACAATGAGAGTAAGATGGGTTAGAAATTTCAAAATAGGGCGATTTTCAACCATAATTTACTTCCTAATATTGTACACGGCGCTCAATCCAGCGAAACTGAATAAAGGTTAAGACAATAACCATCAACATCAATATTGTTGATTGTGCTGCTGATGCACCGATTATTTGATTTCTAAAGCCATCGTCATATACTTTATAGACGAGGATGCTCGTTGCACGCGCAGGACCTCCAGAAGTTGTATTATCAATAATACCAAAGGTATCAAACATAACATAATTGACATTGACAATAAGAAGGAAAAACGTCGTTGGTGAAATTTGCGGGAAGACCACAGTCCAAAATCGTTTAAAGGGACCAGCACCATCAATGGCGGCTGCTTCTATTTGAGAACGCGGAACAGACTGAAGCCCCGTAAGAAAAAAGAGAAAATTGTAAGAAATTTGTTTCCAACTAGCTGCTATGACAATAAGAATCATTGCTTGAGTGCCATTAATACGATAATTCCATAGCACCCCTATTTTCTCGAGAAGAAAAGGGATAATTCCGATAGTGGGATGAAAGATAAACAGCCATAATATACCTGCCAATACTGGAGCAACAGCATAGGGCCAGAGCAAAAGCATTGTATAAGCCTTTTTTGCACGGATGACACGATCAACACAGACAGCTAAGAGAAGTGATATTGTCATTGAAGCGACAGTAACTGAGATGGAAAATACTGCGGTTGTAAGAAGTGATTGCAGATAAGTAGGATCAGAAAGAACGGTTAGATAATTTTCAAAACCAATAAAGGTTGTTGTAAAGCCAAAAGGGTCTTCACGCTCAAAAGATGATTTTATTGCTTGAGCAGCAGGCCAAAAGAAAAATAAAAAAGTCACAAGAAGCTGAGGAAAAAGCAGTCCGTAAGAAAGTAGACTATTTTTAAAATATGCATGTTTTTCTTGCATTCGTAGGGCTCTTTAAATGTAGAGACTTAAAAAAGATAAACAAAAAGAACTCAACTGTTTTTGTTGAGTCTTTAATGTTTAACAATAAAACGAGATTAATGATTAGATTTTTCAAATTCACGCAAGAGTTTATTTCCACGTTCAACGGTCTCATCTAAACCATCTTTCGGTGTTTTTGAACCACTAAGAACAGCTTCCAACTCTTGATCAAGAATGGCGCGGATTTGTGGTAAATTACCAAATCTTATCCCTTTCGAGTTAACTGTTGGTGGATTAAGATTAATCTGTTTGATAGCTATATCCGCACCTGGCGTTTTTTCATAGAAATGTTGTTTTTTGCTCAATTCATAAGTCGCTTTTGTGGTTGGAAGATAACCTGTTTTCTGATGCCATTTTGCTTGGTTTTCAGTTTTTGAAAGAAATTTAAGAAAAGCGGCTGCCCCTGCATATTCCTTTGGGGTATGTCCCTTGAACGCCCAAATAGAAGCTCCACCAATAACTGAATTTTGTGGTGTTCCTTCTACATCCTTATAGTACGGCAGCATACCAACTCCCACATCAAACTGAGCTTCAGAAACAATTCCAGCATGTGATCCTGAAGATTGCATAAAAATTGCACAATTTTGTGCCATAAACATTGGTGTTGAATCCAATGCGCCCGCTGGACCACCATAACGGAAAATACCTTGATCAGACCACTTTTTCAGGTCAGACCACATACGCACTTGTAAAGGTCCATTAAATGTAAGTTCTGAATCAAGTCCTTTAAAACCATTCTCCTTGGTTCCAAAAGGAACATTATGCAACGCTGAAAAATTTTCTATACCAATCCATTGAGCGGCATAAGCCATTGTAAAACCGCAAGTTGCCGCTTTAGTCTCAAGAATTTTTTTGGAAAAGTCTTCTATATCTTGCCACGTTTTAGGAGGCTGTTCCGGATCAAGCCCCGCTTTTTTAAAGATATCTTTGTTATAATAAAGAATGGGAGTTGAAATATTGAATGGCATAGAGATGATACGTCCCTGTTCATCGGAGTAATAACCACTAATAGCAGGGAAATAATCTGTAGGATCAAATTCTTGTTTTGTATCAGCCATAAGTTGATAAAATGGATAGATTGCGCCTTTTGCAGCCATCATAGTCCCAGTACCAACGTCATAAATTTGGGCAAGTACTGGCTGTTTCTTTCCACGAAATGCTGCAATGAGTGAAATCAACCCCTCTTCATATTCGCCGCGAAATGAAGGAACAACTTTATACTCAGATTGACTTGCATTAAAATCGTTAATGAGACTTTCAGTTTGCTTTCCTAATTCACCACTCATCGAATGCCAAAAGCTGATTTTTGTCTGCGCAAAACTTGCTGTTATTCCCGCTGTAGACATTATGATAGCAACCGTGGCCGCTATGGAAAGATAAAAACGACTCATGGCTCACCCTTTCTGAAGTGATGGAATACAAACTACCCCTAAATTTATAGTATTACACATGAATATGCTATGACAGTTTTATTTCAGAAATATATTCTCTCATTTAAACAGGAACCACAAAAAGGTCAAATGAATTTGTTTAAATTTATTCGTTTTCTTTTATAAGCTTTCTGATGTATTAACGAGATACGCATTTGTAGCTATCTGAAAAAAGTGAGATGGCTTAAATAAGCAAAGTCAATTGGTAAAAATATAGATCGTAAATGTCATTCAATGATTATTTTAATATCTGGATTTACTTTTTAAAAAAGAATTGTTTATTCTTTTGTTATTTGTCTTATAGTTCTCGGCTTATAACTTTAACACGATGTTGCTACTGAATTAACGAAGAGACAAATAGAATTTTTCTTAAAACTAAGAAAATCATTTTGAAGCGCTTAGTAGTCCCCTTTCCTGTAGTGAGATCACGCCCCTCACGCAAAACAACATGACATTGTATTACCAATTTTCACGCTGTAAAAAAATCTTTCAATACATCTACATTGCATGATAGCTCCTATAAAATAAGCCATAAAGTCTCTCCACTAAATTATATAAGACTTTTTGTATGCCATCATTTTTATACTTCATAAAAGTGCAAAAGACACCATCATATGAGACCCTAATGCTTCAAAAAGTCTTGCATTTGAAATACGTTAAATGAATATTTTTATTCTTTTCTCAATAACTTTTTATCCACACACCAACCCTGCTTGTAATGTGCAAACGAATGATTTGAATTGATTCATTGTAAAAAGATTTGAAATAAGAAAATCTTACGTATTAAGGTCTCTTATTCACATAAGTAAACCATTAATTATCATTATAAATCAATGTATTATTGTTATATATTAGATAATTTTTCTTCTTTCATTACGCTAGCTTTATGAGGATATATAGTTCCCTTTGTATTGATGTATTTTTACCTTTGTGCACGCAATTGCAATGCGAGATCGGGTTGATCTGTCGTAATATAATGTACAGGCATGTCAAGCCAATGTGATAACCGAGCTTTTCCATTAATTGTCCATACCCCTACAGTAAAACCAGCCTCAAGAGCTGATTCAATAAAGTCCTGTGAAACAATAGAGCCATCTAAACTTAGATCAGAATAACCTAATTGCTTCCATTCAGAAAAATGAAGGTACATATCACCTTCAAAATTATCAACACATGGACCAGATGGTATTCCCGCTTCAATAAAAGGACGAAGGATCAAAGGATCAAAACTAATTGCAGAAACCCGTTCTGATAAATTTCGGCTTTTTATTAGCGCAAGCGCTTTTTGGGATAATATTGTTTCACGCTCCACTTCACCACATGTCTTGATTTCAAGATGCAATGCGATATTCGTTGGTGCTAAAAGATCAAGCACCTCTTCTAATAAGGGAGGTGCTTCTTGGCTTCCTTTTACGCAGAGTTGTTTGCGTGTTTCATTATCAATGTCGTGAATATACCCATTTTTTCCAACCAATTGGTCTAGACGGAAGTCGTGAAAGACAACCACTTCACCACTTCTCAGCAAATGGACGTCGCACTCAACTTCATCAACACCTAACGCTATAGCATTATTAAATGCCGAAAGAGTATTTTCAGGATAAAGATGAGCTCCACCACGGTGTGCAACAATTTTTTTCTCAGACATGCAAAATTCCACACTTCTCAATTTTAAACGATATTAGCGTACAGATTGCCAGATAAAGGCTTATATCATATGAAAATACACAATCATTTTTAAATGATTTTTTCTACACTTTTCGAATATCAACCCCTCAGTCATATTTTATTCTTAAAAAGACTTATCCTTCATTTTAATTATTCCCATTCAATAGTACTAGGAGGCTTTGAAGTTACATCATATACAACACGATTAATCCCTCTAACTTCGTTAATAATACGTGCTGCCGTCTTACCTAAAAACGCCATATCATAGGGATAAAAATCAGCAGTCATTCCATCTACAGATGTGACGGCACGAAGAGCACAAACAAATTCATAAGTGCGACCATCCCCCATCACGCCAACAGTTTGAACAGGAAGAAGAACAGCAAAAGCTTGCCAAATTTCGTCATAAAGACCGGCTTTACGGATTTCCTCAAGATAAATAGCATCTGCTTCACGTAAAATTTCTAATTTTTCACGGGTCACAGTACCTGGACAGCGAATTGCAAGACCTGGACCTGGGAAAGGATGGCGACCAATAAACTGCTCTGGTAATCCTAACTCTCGCCCTAGCAAGCGAACCTCATCCTTAAAGAGCTCACGCAACGGTTCTACAAGTTGCATATTCATCTGTTCTGGCAGCCCACCCACATTATGATGGCTTTTAATGGTTACCGTTTTACCAATAGCAGACACACTCTCAATAACATCTGGATAAAGTGTTCCTTGTGCTAAAAACTCTGCACCTCCTATTTTTTTAGTTTCTTCTTCAAAAACTTCAATAAAAAGGCGACCAATCGTTTTGCGCTTTTTTTCTGGATCTGTCTCACCCTCTAAAGCATTAAGAAATATATCGGCAGCATTAACGTGAATAAGCTCTATATTATAATGATCACGAAAGAGCGTGAGAACTTCTTCAGCTTCATTCTTGCGCATCAGCCCATGGTCTACCAGAATGCATGTCAGTTGATCTCCTATGGCTTCATGAAGGAGTACCGCTACAACAGATGAATCTACCCCCCCTGAAAGACCACAAATCACACGACTTTTCCCAACTTTTTGTCGTATCGTAGCAATTGCCTGCTCACGATAAGAAGCCATTGACCAACCACCTTTAATAGCAGAGATTTTATGAATAAAGTTTTGCAAAAGTTTTGTACCATCTGGTGTATGGATAACTTCAGGATGAAACTGTACTGCATAAAAATGTCTTTTTTCATCAGCAATAGCCGCATAAGGAGCTCCGTTTGAGGTCCCTATGACACGAAAACCTTCTGGTAAAGCTGCCACACGGTCACCATGGCTCATCCATACTTGATAACGAGAACCTTTTTCCCACACTCCATCAAAAAGAGCACTCTCTTCTTGCACTTCCAAAAAAGCACGCCCAAATTCACGCTCATGTCCAGCTTCAACCTTTCCTCCAAGCTGAACACACATGACTTGTTCCCCATAGCAAATACCCAGAATCGGAATACCCGCCTCAAAAATTTCCATTGGAGCACGCGGAGAGCCCTCATCAATAACGGAATAAGGACTCCCTGATAAAATAATAGCTTTAGGATTTATGCGTCGCACAGCTTCTAAAGCCAATTGAAAAGGAGCAATTTCACAATATACCCCCATTGCTCGTACCCGTCGTGCAATAAGTTGTGTAACTTGTGAACCAAAGTCAATAATAAGAACAGTGTCTGGATGTGATATGCTCATAGAAAACCAATCAACAATTGTAAAAGAAAACTCATGAGAGTTATGTTTCAATCTTTCTCTTTTCACAAGCCTGTTTTCTTAAGAAAAAGATTATTCTCGTAAAATTTATGATAAAAAATGCAAAAATATGGATCAATGTTTTTTTTGCAACACAGATAAAAAGAACCCATCTGTTTGTGTTGTGGCCGGCGACAAAGTAAGTCCATAATTTGAAAAAACTGGTTGCACAGGAGAAAAACTAAAATGTTTCTGCCAAAGCGCTGGCATATCTATTGGAGCAAAATGAGAATGTTGTTGAAGGAAACGGGAAATTTGTTCCTCATTTTCATCTGTAAAGAGAGAACAGGTAATATAGACTAGGCGCCCATTTGGCTTAAGATAAGCTATCGCTTCATTCAAAATAGACCTCTGTTCTGTTTGGCGTTGTTTCACCTGTTCTAATGTTAAACGCCATTTCGCATCTGGACGACGACGCCATGTTCCTGTCCCACTACATGGTGCATCTAGTAGAACTCTATCCATCTGACCTGTTAATGGTTTTAATTCTTCTCTTTGCACTCGTGTTTGTACATTACGAACACCAGCGCGTCGAAGACGATCAAAAATAGGAGCCAAACGAGCTTTGTCTGAATCATAAGCATAAATTTGCCCACGATTGTTCATATCGGAAGCTAAAGCTAATGTTTTACCCCCAGCACCTGCGCAATAATCTAATACCTGCATGCTTTCTCGCGCTTCCACAAGATGAGCAACAATTTGAGATCCTAAATCCTGTATTTCAAAGTGTCCTTTTTGAAAAGCTGGTTCCACTTGAACATTAGGATGACGGTTAAACTTTTCAATCGGTGCAATTCTCAAAGCTTGCCCAAACCATGGCAAAGATTTAAGTTTGGTTTTTGCTAATTCTTTCAACACCTTTTCTGGTGTTGCCTTTAGGTTATTTACCCGTAGGTCTAAAGAAGGACGCGTTGCTAACGCAGCCGCTTCAGTGATCCAATTATCACCAAATAAAGGACGCAGATGCGCTTGACACCATTGCGGAATATCACCACGAATATAGTCTGGAGCATCCACTAATTGCTGACCTTGCCACGATTTACGCTGTTTAGCTCCTAATAACTGCGGCGCAAACCGATCTTCTGCCAACTCACCGTCAATTTGCTCCAGCGTCATTTTTCCAGAATCTAATAAGGCACCAAAAACGATATCTCGGATATCATCACTCTCCATACGCCATTGTAAAGAATAGCGTCGTCTTAAAACATCATAAACGATTGTACCAATAGCTGCGCGATCACCTGCTCCAGCAAAGCGATGAGAAAGACCCCAATCCTTTAAAGCTTCTCCTACTGGGCGATGCTTCATTTCTATCTCTTTGAGAACATCTATTGCTGCTTGCAAACGCCCACCTAATCGCATTCATTTCTCCCATTAAAATAATAAAATTTTAAATCATCTAAAAAAATAATATTATCTTCTTCTTGCCAATAAAACCTTCTCAAAGCCATTAAAAATTTACATTCAACATTAAAATGATCTGATCATACTTTTTATAAGATCCAATATTAGAGTATCTAGATTTTTCCTTTCATCTTCTGCACATTCACTTTTTTATCCCTCTACCTCTTATACTAAAAGATACGCAGTTATCCATAAAGAACTTATTTCCGCCATGCATTACGAAAAAAATAAACTCTTTAAATAAAATTTATGAGGATTATCTGAATAACAGAAAAAATCAAATATCTCCTATCTTTTATGGCTATCCTTCTGAAAAAATAGAAAAAATCTTCTCATAAAATTAAACAAGTTTATCTTACGTTCACCAAAAAATTAACTTTTTAGAAAATGCTTGGAACCACTATTTGGCATGACCGTTTTTACTCTACTGGCAACTGCCAGACAATTTAAAAGGAGAAAATAATGACTTATAATAATGAAAAAACAACTTCATCTAAAAGCCGTCATAACACAATGCCCTCAAACAACGGAAAGAAATCCGTCCAAAGTGATCAGACAAACACTCGCCAACGTGCGTCAAAGACAGGACGGAAGACTACAAAAAGTTAATTCTAATTTTATATAGCTTATTTCATATAGTCTTAACAGAAAGAGTTAGAGTTTTGACCTCTAATTCTTTCCTTTTTGGGATTATTACACCAAATCACAAACAGAAAAAAGTGCAGTCTCTTTTTCTTGTTCTCGGAAGATTTTATATTTATGCGATATGACATTATGCTCTTATATCTTTAAACTGGCCCACGATAGTTGGGACTCTCCCGTGTAATAGAAACATCATGCGTATGACTTTCATGGAGTCCCGCATTCGTAATACGTACAAATGTTGCTTTTTCACGAAACTCTACGAGATCTTTTGCTCCAACATACCCCATTGAAGCACGAAGTCCACCAGCAAGCTGATGTAGAACTGATGCTATAGGACCTTTATAAGCCACCTGCCCCTCCACACCTTCAGGAACCAACTTAAGTTCATCACGAACATCATCTTGAAAATAGCGATCTGCCGATCCTCGTGCCATAGCACCAACAGATCCCATACCACGATAGGCTTTAAAAGATCGACCTTGATAAAGATAAACTTCACCAGGACTTTCTTCTGTACCTGCTAAAAGAGATCCAATCATCGCTGCACAAGCCCCACCAGCTAAAGCTTTAGCAAAATCACCTGATGCTTTGATTCCACCATCTGCAATAATGGGAATGCCCGCTTTTTCAGCAACTTCTGCGGCATTCATAATGGCTGCAAGTTGAGGAACACCGACACCAGCAACAATACGCGTTGTGCAAATAGAGCCAGGACCAATACCAACTTTTACCGCATCTGCACCACTGTCAATCAATGCCTGCGTTGCTTGAGCGGTTGCTACGTTCCCAGCAATAACAGCTGGAGAGGAAGCCATCTTTTTAATTCGTTCAACAGTTTCTAGCACATGTTGAGAATGTCCATGCGCTGTATCAATGACCAACACATCAACACCCGCGTCTATGAGGCGTTCAGCACGCTCAATCCCTCCATTCCCAACACTACTGGCCGCTGCAGCACGCAAGCGCCCTTGAGAATCTTTAGCAGCATTTGGATTTAATTTTGCTTTTTCAATATCCTTAACTGTTATCAGTCCGACACAACGATTTTGTTCATCCACAACTAATAATTTTTCAATACGATGATGATGTAAAAGATATTTTGCTTCATTAAGTTGGACATTTTCACGCACTGTGATTAAATTTTCATGCGTCATTAATTCATAAATTTTTTGTTTTGGATCCGATGCGAAACGGACATCTCTATTGGTCAAAATGCCAACAAGTCGTCCCGCTGTTTCACCTTTAACACTATTTTCAACAACCGGAATACCTGAAATGCCATGAGAGCGCATCAAAGATTTCGCTTCTTCAAGTGTTGCATCTGGTCCAATTGTGACTGGATTAACAACCATACCAGATTCAAACTTTTTTACTTGTCGGACTTCTTCTGCCTGCTCTGCAGGAGACATATTACGATGAATAACCCCAAGTCCTCCAGCCTGAGCCATAGCAATTGCCAAACGCGATTCTGTTACCGTATCCATTGCAGCAGAAAGCAATGGCAAATTGAGCTTAATATCCGCTGCAATGCGCGTACTGAGATCCACTTGACTAGGCATAACAAGAGAATGACCGGGCTGTAAAAGTACATCATCAAAAGTCAGTGCCAATGCACCTGTCCCCGTTTCAACAATCTTTGCCATAGCAAAATTCCTTTTATAATAAAACACCGCAAGAAGCTTTAAAATACAACTGCGGTTCTCATACGTGGTAGATTGGCAAAAAATTATGCCATGCTACAAACAAAATGAAAAGAAAAATAAATATTTTTTTTAAGTGTGGTTTATAAAAATTTACAATTGTGATTCAATAGGTAACCAACTTATTATTTTTGCAAATGCGCGACGCCAAAAATTGCTTTCTGGCTCATGGTCAATGCTATATTTTTTTTCATTTTCAATAAAATCCCAATAAATACGATTATTATTACCAAGACGCAGATGATAGCTCATTTCCCCTGTGGTTTCTTCAGAAAACAACAAATCTAATCTTGCTGTAATGGGAGCACATTCAAAAAGAATGCCCATTTCTGTATTTAATGATGCTGATCTGGGATCAAAATTTAAAGATCCAATAAAAGCTGTTTTACGATCAATTAAAAAAGCTTTGGCATGTAAACTTGCTTTACTCGATCGAAACAACCGTAACCCATGGGTGTTGCCCTCCGCTTTTAATTCATAAAGCTTAACACCACTTTTCAACAACGCCTTACGATACGATACATAACCACCATGCACCAATGCTACATCAGTAGCTGCTAAAGAATTCGTCAGAATTTTGACATCAACACCCTTTGAAACCAAATTACTAAAATTCTGCGTTCCAACCTTACCAGGAACAAAATAAGGTGACGTAATCTGAACCGTTTTTTGGGCATTTCCAATAACCTTTGAAAGTGCCTTCATAAGCCAATTGCTTGCTTTTTTACGCAATGCTTTTTCTGGAGGGTCAGAAAGAACAACAACTTTGTCTGCTAAAAATAACCGCCTTCCTGTTTGAATAAAACAATCAAAATTAATGTGCTCTTTGACATAATCTAAATAAACTTTTGCAACCTTGGAATCCCGAAATTTTTGTAATTTATCCCTCCAATAGCTAAGATCACTTGCGCTTTTCGGAACAACCAAAGTATGAATTGGCAAAACAACAGCACTATTCCAAAAATCATCAAAAATACTTTCCACCTTTTTAACAGAGGGTCCGATTAACATCAAATCTAAATCTCGAAAATGGGATTCTTCACCAGCATCAAAATAAGAATCTGCAAGATTACGTCCTCCTACAAAAGCGATCCTACCATCAACAATAAAAGCTTTATTATGCATTCTACGTGTAACAGTAATCGCCCGTAATATAATCTCTAAACCACGGCGTAATCCACCTTTACGCGATCGTCCTGGATTAAACACTCTCACCTCGATATGAGGATGTTTATCTAGCGCAATATAAGCTGGATCACGTGCTTGAGCGTTAATATCATCCAAAAGAAGCCGTACCCGAACACCCCGATCCGCTGCCTTAACTATTTCACTTAATAATAAACGCCCTGTTAAATCATCATCCCAAATATAATACATCAGATCAAGGCTACGCCCAGCCTCTGCAGCTCCTATTGCACGAACACAAAACGCATCCAAATTGCTGATAATGAGGGAAAGGGCATCTTTATCAATCCCCAATCCATTTTCTTCCTCAGCTAATTGACTAATGATACGATCAAGCTTAGTTTCATCTTTCTGAATAGGTAGCGCATAAGAACATTGCCCCCTAGCATTTTTCATAAAACGCCCATAGGTGTAGATTGCCAACATAGATGCAATAAAAAAAAAGAGGACAAAACCAATAACAATATGTAAAAGAGTCAAAGAGGACAAACTTTCTATTTTAAGCTATCGCATCATCAGTAATGCAAACGATGATACTAATCACTTTATCTTAACCGTGTAGCAGATAAAATGCCACCTCTTGCTTAAGAGAGTATAAATTTAATATTAATGATACAAAAATTTTAGCGGTAGTATTTAAAAGTTTTTAAAAATGCTTCTCTGCTTTAATAAATGTAAACTCAACTAAAATTGTATAAACTGAAACAGACGATTAAAATAGTTACATAAAATTTATATTTGATTTAAATCTACAAAATCATCCTCTATAGATAAATTTTACAATAAATGATTGTTTTCTTAAGCCCCCCCACGGACTTTATCAAAATCCACTCTATTTTTTTTGAAACTCATACTTGTCATGAAGAGAGATTTGTTATGAATTTTACTTTCGTTCTTGATTTCTTATTGCTCGCAATTCTTCCATTTTTCTATAAAGTGTAGAGCGACCAATATGAAGGCGGCGCGCAATCTCACTCATATGTCCTTTATAATGTTTAACCGCTTTCTCGATAATATCGTGTTCCATCTCTGCAAAAGTACGCACATGCCCATCAGTATTCAAAAATTTTATAGATTCTTGTTCATTGTCTTCTTGCATATTATCCTCAATGATATTGGGAACATTCATTAATGGATTTCCCATTAATTGCGGAAAATCTCGAACAGTTAATAACGGTCCTTCACTGAGTAAAATCGCACGAAATAAAAAGTTTTCAAGCTCATTTCTATTGCCAGGCCAATCATACTGCATAAGCAAGGAAAGAGCAGATCCTGCTAAACCATGGACATGTGACCGCCCTGTTTCGGTGATAATGCGATCAATCAAACGTTGTGTGATCTCTGGAAAATCATCCCTTAATTCTCGTAAAGCAGGGACGCTAATAGACAAGTGAGAAAATTGTTCAAACAAACTATGCAAAAAAAAGTTCTCTTTAACCAAATCCTTTAAACGCGATGTTGAAATAGCAATGATCCGAAAAGGGGGAAATTCTCCTTTTGTATCCCTTTCCCTTTCTTTAAGGTAATGAGCAAACCGTTTTTGCTGTATGGGCTCAAGTCGATCAATATCACAAAGGCAAAGTGTCCCTTTTTCAAGAGAAGAAACCAATGGTAGGAATTCTTTAAACCACTGCTGATTTTCTTCTTCTGGATCAACGATGGCTGAACATTGAAAACGAATAAAAACACCTTCCGAGAATAATCCCTCATGATGAATAATCCGAGCTAATGTCTCACGTCCTGTTCCAACTTCCCCCTCTATCAAAAGATTCTGTAAAGAAGTTGCTGCTTGTCTCGATTGTTCTAACACTACCTGCATAGCTCTACTTTTTATGCAAAGATCAGAAAATCGTAAATGATTCTCTTTTTTTCGCCGAATATCTCGAACTTCACGCTCCAAGGCAGAAATAAGAGCAAGAATATCCAAAGTAACCCTTACGCGTAATAATGTTACTGGGTGGATCCAATAATCAATAGCTCCAGCTGTTAAAGCTTTCTGGAGTAAATTCTGATTCTCTTGTTGTGCTATAACGACAATAGGAACAGAAACACCAGCAACTCTAATCATTTTAATCAAATCGCTCACACTCAAATCACTCATAACGACATCAAGGAGTGCAAGCACAATGTTTTTACGCCTGTGTAAAAGATCAATCGTACGGAGACCATTTTCTGCTTCAATGACACGATAACCAAAACCTCGCAGCATAGCAGAAAGTTCTATACGTCTTCCATAATCTTCACTCGCAACAAGAATGGGACCAACCATAATGTCAATAATCTCCTTTGAGACTACTCAGCAGCTTAATATAAAAATTGTTGTAAACCATAAGAAATATTTCACCTCTTGTGTTTCACTTACGAACTTCATCAAGCTGTTAATTAAATACAACATTAAGGCATTTTTTTCCATTTTTTTGCTTTTTCATTGATTTTCATTAAATTTTTCATATTGACTCATGGGGGAATTTAATAATGTTATAAAAACTAGAGAGCAAAATAATCTAAATAGAGTGCAATAAATGAAACATACCTATCATATTTTATGTCTTACAATTACCACCTTGCTGTTAAGTGCCTGTAGCTTTTCGCAATATTATAACTCAAATATGCCAACTGGAATTGATGGAAAATGGGTTGATGAGAATGGTATTATTTCTTCTTTCCACAATGGTGTTTTTGAAACGCGTGCAGCAGATACAGAAGAAAAACTATCAGAAGGGGCATATAATTATCTCAATGCCCAAAATATAGAAATTGAAATACGCTCTATTCTCCGTGGAACAATTTCTAGAGTCAATTGTACAATGTCATATGACGCCACACAACTTCTCTGCACCTCACATACAGGAGCACAATTTTTCCTTAAGCGGAAATCTTAAACAAAGTACAAGGGAAGCCTCTCTTAAGAACAGAGGGAGCACATACATTAAGCAGGAGGTGATCTTTTCTCCTCCTGATAGAAGATCCTCTCTAAAATACGCAAAGAGACTGATATAATCTTTATCTTGAAAATTTTCTAAACATTATGAAATGCGTAAAATAATCATTTTCTTCCACAAAATATCCGTAAAGCCACCTTACAATAAAATTGTTACTTTGTACCATTCAATCTATTTTAACCTAAAATAACATTTTATTTGATAGAGAACTTTAATCTAAGCGGCGCCAATGCGCAAAAGATCATGAAAATGAACAATTCCTATCGGTTTTTTATCTTCAACTACGAAAAATGCACCAATATGATGATCATTAATAAAAGCTGTTGCTGCACCAACAAGTGTATTTGGTTTTACAACTTTAGGAGCCTTGGTCATCACCTCGTCAACATTAAATTTTGATAAATTAAAATGCATGTTACGTGCAAGATCGCCATCGGTTACAATTCCGATTAGTTCGCCTTCTTGATTCACAACACCAACACAACCAAAATGCTTTTCCACCAAAACATTCATCGCTTCAGTCATAGATGTTCCCTGCATAACCAAAGGAATATTATCACCCTCATGCATAATATCACACACGTATTTAAGGCTTGCACCAAGAGAACCACCAGGATGATATATTTTGAAATCCGTTGCGGTAAAACCACGCATTTCTAAAAGAGAAACCGCTAATGCATCTCCCATTGCCAATTGCATAATTGTTGAAGTGGTAGGAGCTAAACCATGAGGGCAAGCCTCTTCTATCTTTGGTAATAATAAAACAATATCAGCTTGTCGTCCTAATACAGAGTACTCACTTGATGTCATCGCAATAAGGGGGATGCGAAAACGCGCCGCATAACTCATGATACCACTTAACTCTTGAGTTTCACCAGACCATGATAAAGCAAGAATAACATTATCAGATCCAATCATACCAAGATCACCATGATTGGCTTCTGCAGCGTGAACAAAAAAGGCAGGCGTTCCAGTTGAGGCTAGGGTTGCTGCAATTTTTGTCCCTATATGACCACTTTTCCCAAGACCAGTAATGACCACATGTCCACGAGCATTTCTAATAGTTTGAACGGCCGCTTCAACAGAAGAAGAAAGAGTTCCCAGAAGAGATTTTTCAAGGGCTTCAAGCCCCTGCTTTTCACTGGCAAGTGTTTTAAGCGCTGATGCAACTGCACCTTGCAAAGCCATATGAGTAGAGGGTGTTATCATAATAAAATTCGATCAATAAAATTAAATGAGAGATCTATATCATTTTTCAACATTAATGGTTTCCAGTAAATTTTTCAATGAGGCAGAAACATGGCTATGCATATCAGCACGTGCCAAAGAAAATGCAACGTTGGCTTCAATGAAACCAGCTTTAGAACCGCAATCAAAAGTGCGCCCTTCTATTTGCAAACCCCAAAAATCTTGCTCATTTGAAAGCCGTATCATAGCATCTGTTAATTGAATTTCATTTCCTGTTCCTCGTTCTTGAGTGGAAAGAATATTAAAAATTTCTGGCTGCAAAATATAACGTCCATTGATGTACAAATTTGATGGTGCCGTTCCTAACACTGGTTTCTCTACCATTTTTGTGATTTTAAAACCATTTGCAATCTGTTTACCTTTGCCAACTATACCGTATTTATGTGCTTCTTCAAGATCGCATTCCTGAACGGCAATAATATTTCCCCCACCCACCTTTTCATAAAGACTAATCATCTCAGAAAGACATCCCTTTTTGGCTTGAATCAGCATATCGGGTAATAACAAAGCAAAAGGTTCCCCTGCAACTAATTCACGCGCGCACCAAAGAGCATGCCCTAATCCCAAAGGTTGCTGTTGCCGAGTGAAAGAAGTTGACCCTGGTAATGGCTGTAAACGGTATAAATGTGCAAGATCTTCTTTCTTTCCACATTCAGCTAGTGTCGTGTATAACTCAACTTGCGCATCAAAATAATCCTCAATGACTGCTTTGTTACGTCCAGTCACAAAAATAAAATGCTCAATACCAGCCTCCCTCGCCTCATCCACAACATATTGAATGACAGGTTTATCAACAACTGTTAGCATTTCTTTAGGAATTGTTTTTGTCGCAGGAAGAAAACGCGTACCAAGACCTGCTACTGGAAATACAGCTTTCCGGATTTTACGCACACTCACCCTCCTCAATGAATTCATATATTTTTTGTTTTATTTAACATATGTTTTTACGAAATGGTAAAAAAGATATCTTATTGTTTTGATTATCATTATAATGGACAATCAAAAATGTAAAAGAGAATATGAAAATTTATTGCAAGGATTAAAACGAATTATTTATTTCAATTTTCTCCTCTTCTTGATCATCTTATCGATTAAACTAAATACAAAATAAAGTTATTGCACACCTAATAAATTGAATATTAATGGGGATTTCAAAATGCAAAAAACAGAATTGAAGACTTTCTCTTTTTTAGAGAAGTCAAAAACTTGGAGAACTCTTCTCACTGGCTCTGCCGTTATTTTTTCTGCTTTTTTAATGTTTTTTGTATCCCTTTCATATGCTGATAGCGGATTTAAACACTGGATTAAAGAATTTAAAAAAATAGCTATTGCTCACAATATTACCCCTTCTACGTTTCATATGGCATTTAAAGGTGTTAATGCCATTGATCCAGAAGTTCTAAAAAGCGCCGCATACCAACCAGAATTTGTTGCTCCTTCATGGAACTATTTCGATAATCGCGTCCATGATATTGCAATTGTAGAAGGACGGCGCCAAACTCAAAAATGGAACAAATGGCTTCTTCAAATTGAAAAACGTTTTGGTGTTGACCGCAATATTCTGCTTGCTATTTGGTCAATGGAAAGCAACTATGGGAAAGTTTTAGCCAATAAAAGTGTAATGCGTGATACCATTCGCTCTCTTGCAACTCTAGCCTATGCTGATAAAAAACGTGCAAAATATGCATATACACAGCTGATTGCTGCTATGAAAATTCTACAAAGTGGCGAAATTAAACGCTCTCAACTCACTGGATCTTGGGCCGGTGCATTGGGGCATACACAATTTATTCCAAGCAGTTATCTCGCCTATGCAGTTGATATGGACCAAGATGGACGGCGTGATATCTGGAACTCTGTTCCAGATGCTCTGGCTACTGCTGCTAACCTTCTCCACAAAAATGGCTGGCAACCTAATCTTATTTGGGGAGTAGAGGTAAAAGTGCCGCAGGGGAAAAACCTTCCTGAAGGGTGGTATTCCTTTGAACAATGGAAAAAATTAGGTGTAAAACACGCAAATGGGCGTCCTCTTCCTACATTAGCTGAACAAGCAATATTAAAATATCCAGATGGAGCAAAAGGACCTATATTTTTAGTCACAAAAAATTTCTTTGTTCTGAAACATTATAATAATGCAGATCGTTATGCGTTTGCTGTTGCTCTTCTAGCTGATCGCATCGCTGGACATCCTAGATTGGTGCATGATTGGCAAAGACCTTTTCAACCTCTTACTTTCCAAGAATGCAAAGAACTGCAATCTCGCTTAAGTGCACTGGGCTATTATAAAGGGAATGTTGATGGAAAAATCGGAACAGCTTCTCGCGAAGCAATTAAAGCCTTTCAACTACGTCACGGTCTAAAAGCAAATGGATATCCGTCATCTCAAGTGCTTTTTCTCCTTCGCAAACAATAATGGAGACTAAGGTTTTGTCTTCTGTTCGCCTGATATACTTGACATTATTGCTAGTTTTACTTTCTATTGTGGGGATCATACAGCCATCCCCAAGTAAAGCAACGAACTTCTTCAAATGGTTATCACAACATAACAAACAGACGCAACAACCACCGCAAATTATAGAACAAAAAATAGACAAGCCGCAAAAAAAGATCGTAACACAAAAAAATATACAAAAGCTAAAAAATGAGAATGCAAAGCGCATTCTTGTCATAGGGGATTTTACAGCTTCTGCTGTTGCCGATGCACTTAAGAAGTTTTTTATAAATAATAGCGATATCGTTATCATGAACAACACAATGCCAGCTTCCGGCTTAGTTCGAACGGATTATTATTCTTGGCAAAGCAATATTTCTAAACTCATTGATCAAAATAACCCCGATGTTATTATCATGATGATCGGTGCAAATGATAATCAACCAATCACAGACTCTTATAGCACAATTAACACAGATCAATCAGAATGGATGCACATCTACAAACAAAGAGTTATCGAAATTGCTGAAAGTCTTCGTGCCTCTAGAAAATCATGGATATGGATAAGTCAACCTGCCTTTAGAAATGACCTTTTGACACAAAAAATGAAAATTTTTAATGCGCTCTATAAACAAGAAACAGAAACAGCAGAAGGATATTTCCTCGATATCTGGAGCGGCTTTAGTGATGAAGAAGGAAATTTTTCTTTTTCAGGCTATGATATTAATGGAAAAATAACCAAATTACGCACCAATAATGGCATGCATTTCACCTCTGAAGGAAAGAAAAAACTTGCCTCTTATTTAGAAAAACCATTGAAAAATATTTTAAATTTTTACGCCTTTTCTCATGAAAATCCTTACTCAACCGATCAAGCTATTCAAAAGCTTATACACGAATCAGAGAATAAAGAGCAGAGTAAT
Source organism: Bartonella sp. TT67HLJMS (assembly GCF_042193375.1). Classification (NCBI taxonomy): domain Bacteria; kingdom Pseudomonadati; phylum Pseudomonadota; class Alphaproteobacteria; order Hyphomicrobiales; family Bartonellaceae; genus Bartonella; species Bartonella sp. TT67HLJMS. The sequence continues at coordinate 22,152 of NZ_JBHILP010000004.1, read as the reverse complement.
ATTATGCGTCAGCCTCCAATGAGCCTCGATGATATGGCACAACAAAACACTCAGCTTTTAGGCAAACGAAAGTCAAGTTTTATAAAAAAATCATGGTTTCCACCAAATGGGCATCAAAAAGATCGAGCTGATAATTTTTCTTTCCCATAATGTCTCTTTAAAAGACAAATTCTAATTTCCTCCATAAACAAAAAGCGAATAAGGTAAAAAACACTGTTTACAGAGCTATAATGAAGAGAATTTTTGCATAAATCACAACTGCATTTTTCGAATAATATGAAAACGGCATGGTATTAACCATACCGTTATATCTTATAGTCCACGTTTGTTAATCATTGCCTCTGGTAAAGGCATCCGTCCCCGAAAAGCTTTATAAAGCTCCTCTGGATCACGACTTCCCCCAGCAGAGTAAATAAAACGTTTCAACTTATCAGCAAGCTCTGAATTAAAAACATCTCCCGTTTCTTCAAAAGCCTGAAAAGCATCAGCATCAAGAACTTCCGACCACATATAAGAATAGTAACCAGCGGCGTAACCATCACCTGAAAATATATGCGTAAAATGTGGAGGACGATGGCGCATAATAATTGTATCAGGCATTTGCAGCTTTTCTAATTCTTGGCGTTCAAACACTGTTGGATCAGTTACCGTTTGTCCTTTATGAAAAGCCATATCTACAAGAGCTGATGAAGTAAATTCAACTGCTGCAAAGCCAGCATTAAATGTCTGTGCTGACAAAACCTTATCCATTAATACTTGCGGCATAGGATGTCCTGTTTTTGCATGCGTAGCATAAGTTTGTAAAATCTCTGGTACAGTTAACCAATGTTCATAAAGTTGAGAAGGCAGCTCAACAAAATCACGCGAAACCGATGTTCCCGATACAGATGGCCATGTGACATCAGAAAGCAAACCATGCAATGCATGCCCAAATTCGTGGAAAAGCGTACGCGCATCATCGAGTGATAAAAGAGCAACCTCCCCTTTAGAAGGTTTAGCAAAATTACAAACATTGTAGATAATAGGCTTTTGTCCGCCATCCAATTTATATTGTGATTGCAAACTACTCATCCACGCACCGGACCGTTTTGAAGAACGTGCAAAATAATCACCAATGAAATGCCCAAGTAGACTTCCATCAGACTTTTTTACTTCCCACAAACGTGCATCAGGATGCCAAAGTGCAACAGCGTTTTTTTCTTCAAATGTAATGCCAAAGAGTTTTTCTGCTACCCCAAAAGCCGCTTTAATCATACGATCAAGCTGAAAATAATATTTAATCTCAGCGCTATCGAAAGAAAGTTGTTCAGTGCGAAGTTTTTCAGCATAATACCGCCAATCCCAAGCAGCTAAAGATTCATTGCTGCCCTGATTGTTGGCAAAATTTTGTAATTCAATTTGCTCAGTAGAAGCCTTCGCTCTTGCGCGCTCCCATACAGGCATAAGCAAATCCATAACGGAATCAACACTTTTAGCCATGGTATTATCGAGTTTCAAATCTGCGAAAGATTTATATCCTAATAATTTAGCCTGCTCATCTCGAAGCGCAACAATCTCTACAATAATTGTTTTATTATCATTCTTGTTATTATTTTCACCACGTTTAGCCCAAGCTTGGAATGCAACCTCACGCAAATCACGACGATCAGAGAATTTTAAAAAAGGTTCAACAATCGAACGTGCTAGTGTTAATGCATACGCTTCTTCATTACCTCTTTCACACGCAATTTCCTTCATTGAATCAATGAGATCTTGCGGTAAACCAGATAAGTCGGTCTGTTTTAAAAACAGAATCCATTCAGCTTCATCATTTAAGACATTTTGTCCAAAAGTAGCATTTAAAAAAGCAAGTCTTTCATTAATTTCCAAAAGCCGTTTCTTAGCTTTTTCATCGAGTTTTGCCCCATGACAAACAAACTTTTTCCACCATAATTCAAGAACACGTGTTGTTTCACTCTCAAATATGCCCAGCTGCGACTGTTTATAAAGCGCATCTATTTTCGCAAATATCCGTGCATCCATCATCATTTTTGAAGAATAACGAGAAAGTTTTACAACGAACTCTTGCTCTAGCTGTTGAATTAATACATTCGTATGAGCACTGGTGCGCAAGAAAAATATTGAACAGACACGATCAAGCGCTTTGCCACAAAGCTCAAAAGGCTGCAAAAAATTCTCAAGCGTTGGTGGTTCTTGCACCATCGCAATCGCCTCTAGTTCTTCTTCGGCTTCTTGAAGTGCCTGTTCAAAAGCGGGTTTAAAATCTTCATCACTGATAGAAGAAAAATCAGGAAGACCTGAAAATCCCTTCCAGTCCAGCACTGCTGCTTTTGTCATAATACTTTATGTCTCCATTATAAATTTAAGCTGTAATGATTATCTTTACGACACAAATTGATAATATACTAAAACTATTTCGTGAGTTTCAAAACGGCCTTTCCAAACGCTATTGAATAAAAAACCTAGAAATCGTAAAATTCTTTCATTTCAAAACATATTATATTGGAGAAATAAAGATTATTCGCTCGCACACCACAATAGAATTGCATATTAATAAAAACACTTGAAGAAAGGCATAATCTCCACTCTTTACAAAATATTGCTGTAGATTCTTTTGAAAATCACAAAACTACATTAAAGAAATGATGCTAAAAATCAGAACTGATTTTTATATTATATTATCCTCAAATTAAGCTGTATTCTCGTTTTAGTGATTCAGAAACTTGTTTATAACTTATAATTCACCCTTGACTTTACTTAAAATATTAACAATTGGGAATATAGCTGGGGAGTTTTTTTTAAATCTTCCATAAACTTTTATTTTTATCTCATCTATTATCTAGATTTACAACTCTCCAACTCTTCAGGAGGTACTTTATCATGACTGAAATTAAAACGACCTTCGACTTCAAAAATTTTTCTCCTGAAGCTCTCGCTGAAAAGTTAAAAAATCAGCATTTTGCAGACTCTATTGATATCATCAATGACCTCGATATCATGGAACGTGTAACCATTCTTAGTCTTCTGCCTCTTGATTATGTTATCGAACTTTTTGATAAACCAGAGCTTGAGCAACCTGCTTCTATCCTAGAACTTCTCCCTATAAATCGTGCTGTTGAAATTCTTGATGGCATGTCTGCCGATGCTGCTGCAGACGTCTTTCAAGAAATGGATAAAGAAACCCGCACACGACTTTATGCCTTGCTTAAACCCTTAACGCGCGCTGAACTTAAAAAACTTACCAGTTATCCTGATCATACAGCAGGGGCACTGATGACAACAGAATTTATAGCCGTTCCTTCAAACTGGACTATACAAAAAACTTTGGATCACATTCGTGAGGTCGAGCGAACACGTGAAACCGTTTATACCAGCTATGTAATTGACCCTAAAACAGGTATTCTTCTCAAAGCTGTTTCACTGCGTAACCTTATTCTTGCCTCACCTGATGAACAAATTCTTAATGTCCCTACTCATGACTCGCCCATTACAATATCGCCCTTCACACATCATGAAGACATCGCACGCCTTTTCCAGCGCCATGATCTTCTCTCTGTGCCTGTAGTTGATGAAAGTAACCATGTCATTGGCATTGTAACCGTCGATGACGTGCTTGATACTATGGTTGATGAGATGAATGAAGATGCCTATAAATTTGGGGGTATGGAAGCGCTTAATAAGCCCTATATGCAAATTAAGTTTCCTGAAATGATGAAAAAACGCGGCGGATGGCTCGCTTTACTCTTTGTCGGTGAAATGCTGACAGCAAGTGCTATGCAACATTTCGAAACAGAACTCGAAAAAGCGATTATTCTTACACTGTTCATACCTCTCATTATGAGCTCAGGAGGAAATTCCGGCTCACAGGCTACATCCCTTATTATCCGTGCATTGGCTTTACGTGAACTCACGTTGAAAGACTGGTGGAAAGTGTTCATTCGTGAAATTCCAACAGGACTATCTCTTGGTCTCTTACTCGGAATTATTGGCATTACGCGCATTGCTCTTTGGCAACAATTCGGTATCTACGACTATGGGCAACATTGGATTGCTGTTTCGACAACAGTAGGTACAGCTTTAGTCGGAATCGTTACCTTTGGTTCTCTTTCTGGATCTATGCTGCCTTTTATTCTTAAAGGTTTAAAATTTGATCCAGCAAGTGCTTCTGCGCCTTTTGTGGCAACTTTAGTAGATGTCATGGGCATTATAATCTATTTTTCTGTAGCTTCCATCATTTTGTCAGGAACTCTTCTTTAAACATGTAAAGTAAAAACTCTTTCTTCTGGAAAGACTTTGTCATGTAACCTAAGATCTTTCCAGAAGAGAATAAGCTCTATTAATTTATTTTCTAGTGCACCGCTCCATAGACAATTTATTATTTTATTGAATAACAGCTCTGAATATCGTAAATTTGCCTCATCATAAAGCTTCTCATATTAAATGAATCAAAGTTATCTTCTTGCCTGTCACAAACGGGATTGGTGTATAGCTAAAAACTATTCAAGGAAAAAATTAAATACTTCTTATATCCTCTCTCTCGCATCAAAAACTGTTGCAATATTGACAGCTGAGAAAGAATAATAATGATATGCTCAATAGGCTTTATATTTCTTCACAACGGTGTTGATAGTATACTATTCGCGTATATTATATCATTTATGAGCCCTATCATGAAATTGATGTAGTGTACGTTCAAAAATCTCTCTTAAGTACATGAATATGCAACAACAAGTCTAGTCTGTTTAAAGCGTTCTGTTTGGCATGAAAAGCATACTCCTATTAGAGAATGCGATTAACAAAAGTGTGAGGCAATGCACTATCCCTATGATTTAAAGATATTGCTTAGATGCTTTTGAAATCATAAATTTGGCTTAACGGCAAAGATAAGAATTTTCTTTTGATGCCTTCATATTCTTTCTAAATAAGACTGTATTCCGGTTTCATAAATAAATAAAACAGATATAACTCTTGCCCTAATCTGGCATACAAAAGCTAGAACTTCTTATAAAATGCTTAATCGTCTCAATATTTATCTCAAATACACGGTTGCATTAGATCTGGATTTTGATTGACAAGTTATAGAATAAGAAAAAGCTTTGTTAGAATAAAAATGTCGTACAGTCGTCAATAAATTAGCTATGGATTGAGAGATCTTCCGGATTTTTATCAATCTCTTTGCAAAACGACAACAATAATACAGCTAGCTTTATACTTACTTATTCTTACAAGCGTTCATATAAATTTCTTACATCATATTGATAAAAATAAAATTGACAGTGATTTTTATGGACAATTCTTAGCTCGAGAATAGAACATCCGTACTATAAAAAACTTTTTACGAAGCTCCAGCAATTGAAGCTTAATAGAGCCTTAAAGACTTGGATGAGTAGTTTTACCATAAAAATATTACCTCCATCTTCCAAAATTATAAAAAAACATGTAAAAGGTTTTGTAATAATCAGGCAAAGAATGTAAAGACTCTGCCTCAAATGAAATTTCATTAAACGAAAAGAAGAAAATTTATGCAATTGCGTAACATTGCCATCATTGCCCACGTTGACCATGGGAAAACAACGCTTGTAGACGGACTACTCAAGCAATCAGGAAACTTCCGTGATAATCAGCGTACAAGCGAACGTATGATGGATTCAAACGATATTGAAAAAGAACGTGGAATTACAATCCTAGCGAAAGTAACATCTGTTGTTTGGAAAGATACTCGAATTAATATTGTTGATACACCAGGACACGCCGACTTTGGTGGAGAAGTTGAACGCATTCTAAATATGGTTGATGGAGCCATTGTACTTGTTGATGCTGCTGAAGGACCAATGCCACAAACAAAATTTGTTGTTGGCAAAGCATTGAAAGTGGGGTTGCGCCCTATTGTTGCTATTAATAAAATTGACCGACCTGATGCACGCGTTGATGAAGTCATTAATGAGGTTTTTGACCTTTTCGCTGCTCTTGATGCAACCGACGAACAGCTTGATTTTCCTATTCTTTATGGATCTGGACGCGATGGATGGATGGCTGAAGCCCCCGAGGGACCAAAAGATCAGGGATTAGGTCCTTTATTTGATCTTGTGACGCAGCATGTCCCTTCTCCTAGTGTAGCAGAAGGACCGTTTCGCATGATTGGAACTATTCTTGAAGCGGATCCGTTTTTGGGACGAATTATTACAGGACGGATTCATTCTGGCTCTCTAAAACCCAACCAAAATGTCAAGGTTCTTGGACAAGATGGAAAACTTTTAGAAACTGGGCGTATTTCAAAGATTTTGGCATTTCGTGGCTTAGAACGGCAACCTATTGAAGAAGGAAGTGCTGGTGATATTGTTGCGATTGCAGGTCTACAAAAAGGTACCGTTGCTGATACTTTCTGTGACCCTACTGTTAATGAACCACTTACTGCCCAACCAATTGATCCTCCTACTGTTACTATGAGTTTTCTCGTCAACGATAGTCCCCTTGCTGGAACTGAAGGCGATAAAGTAACAAGTCGGGTCATTCGTGACCGATTGTTAAAAGAAGCAGAAGGCAACGTCGCTCTTAAAATTGAAGAATCAGCCGATAAAGATTCTTTCTACGTTTCAGGACGAGGAGAATTACAACTTGCAGTTCTCATTGAAAATATGCGCCGTGAAGGATTTGAGCTTAGTGTTTCACGCCCACGTGTTGTTATGCAAAAAGATGAAAATGGAATAACTCTTGAACCAATCGAAGAAGTTGTTATCGATGTTGATGAAGAATATTCCGGTACTGTTGTACAAAAAATGTCTGAACGTAAGGGCGAAATGGTGGAATTACGCCCTTCTGGGGGTAATCGTGTCCGACTCGTTTTTTATGCGCCAACCAGAGGACTCATTGGTTATCAATCTGAACTTTTAACGGACACACGTGGTACAGCAATTATGAATCGCCTTTTCCATGCTTATGAACCTTATAAAGGAGACATTGCTGGTCGTGTTAATGGTGTTATGATTTCAAATGACAATGGTGAATCTGTCGCTTATGCTCTTTTTAATCTTGAAGATCGTGGACCTATGATCATCGATGCGGGTGTGAAAGTCTATCAAGGTATGATTATTGGCATCCACTCACGAGATAATGACTTAGAAGTTAATGTGTTAAAAGGAAAAAAACTCACCAACATGCGCGCTTCCGGAAAAGATGAAGCCGTAAAGCTAACGCCCCCTATTAAAATGACATTAGAACGTGCCTTATCGTGGATACAAGATGATGAACTTGTAGAGGTAACCCCTAAAAATATTCGTCTCCGCAAACTCTATCTTGATCCTAATGAACGTAAACGTTTTGAAAAAACACGTGCATCAATTTTAAGCTAATTTCATAATCTCTTTGGTAAAATATTTATAAAATATTTAATTGTATTGAGCCTCACTATATCCCAGAAAGGATGTCTCTATGAATATTAAGGAAATACCCGTAGGCAAAAATCCACCAGAAGATATTAACGTTATTGTGGAAGTCTCCCTTGGTGGTCAACCAATAAAATATGAGATGGATAAAAAGTCGGGCGCATTATTTGTTGACCGTTTTCTTCATACATCAATGGTTTATCCTGGAAATTACGGTTTTGTCCCCCATACACTTTCAGATGATGGTGATCCTATTGATGTCCTTATCTGTAATACCCGTCCACTTATGCCTGGTTGTGTTATCAATGTTTGCCCCATCGGAGCTCTGATGATGGAAGATGATGGTGGTAAAGATGAAAAAATTATTGCCATTCCCACTCCAAAATTAACAAAACGCTATATCAATATTCATAACTATACAGATCTTCCCGAAATTACACTCAAACAAATTGAACATTTCTTTGAGCATTACAAAGATTTGGAACCTGGAAAATGGGCTAAAATTGAAGGATGGCGTGATAAAAACTTTGCTCATGAATTAATTAAACAAGCTGTTGAGCGCAATAAAAAAATATAACGATTTTAATAAAATAAAGCCTGTTTTTTAATAGGCTTTATTATTTATTTTTTCTACGAGATGCAATCTCTAAAGGATTGCCATATCTGCTTTAGCTCTTCTAAATGTGTTGAAAAGTAAAGTTGTTTGTAGCGAGATATTGCACCGTTTTTCAGAGAAATCGAAGAAGATGGTATTTTCCACTGCTTCGCAAGAAATTTAATGAGAGCTTTATTCGCTTTTCCATCTTCAGGAACAGCACGAAGGCGTATAACCAGATATTGTTTTTCACCGTCCCTACATTCAACCCCTATTATTTTGTCAACGGATGATTTGGGAATGAGATATACAAACAAAATCAAGTTATTTTTATCAACTTGATAAAACATGTATTCGCCTCAAGTAATATTTCTATAAATACATGTTTGCGTAAACGCGCCACATGAAAGTACGAATAAAATAAATAATAATGAACACTACAATAGGTGAAATATCAATTGTTCCAAAATTTGGTAAAATTTGCCGTACACGGCTTAGAACAGGATTTGTAAGACGATATAGAAAGCTTCCTATCAAAATAACAAAGCGATTGCGCGAATTTATGATATTAAAGACATAAAGCCAAGAAAAAATGACACTAGCGATTAAAATATCAATATAAATATCAAAAATCAAATCAATCGTTCGAAGCAATGCATAAATCATGCGTCATCCCTTTCAATCAAGGAAACAGAAGAGCGTATAGAAAACCTTCATTAAAGCAGGTTTGTGTATCAAAAAATGGTTTTATACTTCAATACTCTTTTTTCTTGAATAAAAACCAGACATCTAAATTCTTCATCTCTCTATTTAATGACGATGCAGCTAGAAACCAAATATCAAAATTAAAAATAGCACATGAAAATAGAAGAAACAGCAAAAAATCTGAATATCCCTTATAGGATTAATCTTAAACCTCATCGTTTTAATTATTAATATATAAAAGACAAACTAACTAAAAACGGCCTTTTAAAGGCCGCTTTTATTTTATTTTTAAAATTATTTCTGCAAAGCAGTCAAACGGTTAAGAGCACTGCTAAAACCATTGAGCTGAACAAATAAATCATTCAAAGCTGGTTCACCTGCAGCAGCAATTGTCATTGCCAACTTTAACTGTTTTCCAGAACGTAAAGCTGCTACGTGATTTTTGTCAAAAACGACAGGAACCATGCAACCTGCTGGTACACAAGTCCGAATACCAGTTTCGATAACAGCTTTTCCCTCATCAACTTGTAAACGAACAGGCTTAGAAACCAAAATACCAAAAGGAACTGTTAAATTACCAGATACAACACCCTCAGCATTGAGAATAAGGCTCATAGCCACAACAACACGCCCCTGCTCATTTACTTCTTGACGGTGCATAAAACAAATTCTTTTCCCTTCTTGTATACCACAATTAATAGTCCACAAACCGTAGGTTTCAGTCAAAGAAGAAGCTCCATTTGGCAATGTCGCTGCCGCATCTTTTGATGCAGGAGTTTTTGAATTTGTCGCAAATGCAACAGATGAAATACTCAAGAGAGTAAAAACTATAAGTAAATTAAATAATTTTTTCATTTTATATTCCTGTTCTTTACATAAAAGAGAAACATGTTTATTATTTATAAATGATATAAAGCGTCTTAATAAAAAAGCTTTCTCATAATCATATAGCTTTTATAATGGTCTAAGGCTACCTCGAAATTCGCTGACAACTTTCATATAGACATGCTTTTTAAAAGAAACAGCGATCAACGGAAGGTTTTCTAGATCAATCCATTTCCATTGATCGAATTCCGCTTTATTGCCATCTGGTGGCGGATTAATCGCAATTTCAGAAAGCTTTCCCGTAAACTGGAAAGCAAACCACTTTTGTATTTGTCCACGATATTTATTGCTTAATGTACATCCAATAAGTTCTTGTGGAAAATCATAGTGGAACCAATTTTGTGCTTCTTTAATCAACTTTACAGATCGAATACCCGTTTCTTCATAAAGTTCACGATATGCTGCATCTAACGGTTTTTCATCTTCATCAATCCCTCCTTGAGGAAGCTGCCAACGATGAGATATGTCAATATCTGCATGAATGGGCGTCATTAAACGACGCCCAACCCAAACTTTACCCTCATGATTAAAGACAACAATCCCAACACATTTGCGATATGGAAGAATCTTCAAATTAATACCTGCATCCATTTAATATTCCTCAAAATCGCAAGCTATAGATATCATTTCTCACTTTAACACATCCTTATTGGGATCTGGTGGAAATGCTGCATTTGCCATTTCACCTCGTAACAGCTTATAGGCCTCATTCAATTGAATATCATCTTTAGGGTCTTTCGGAACAAAAGCAGCTGAACCAGATCCTTTATTACTCTCTCGTTTTCCTTTGATATGTCCTTTTAATGCAGACTCACCAACTTTTACATCATAACCCTTATATTTTTCAGGGAGTGGTTGCTCTACAATAATATCAGGCGTGATCCCTGTTCCTTGAATAGAAGTGCCAGATGGCGTGTAATAAAGTGCTGTTGTTAAGCGTAAAGCTCCATTTTCACCCAAAGGAATAATTGTTTGAACAGATCCTTTACCAAAAGACTGCGTCCCTAAAATTGTTGCACGACGATGATCTTGTAATGCACCCGCAACAATTTCAGAAGCACTTGCCGAACCACCATTAATAAGGACAATGAGCGGTTTTCCATGGATAACATCACCTGGCTTCGCATCAAATCTTGTCACATCACTCTTTTTGCGCCCACGAGTCGACACAATTTCACCTTTATTGAGAAAAGCACTCGAAACATTAACAGCTTGATCTAAAAGCCCACCAGGATTAAGTCGCAAATCAAGAACGTAACCTTTTAGCTTATCTTCAGGAATTTTAGATTGGATATCTTTAATTGCCGCCAGAAGATTACCTAATGTCTGCTCAGAAAACTGGATAACCCTTAAATATCCAATATCGCCCTCAACCCGATACTTCACCGCTTTTACCTTGATAATATCACGAACAATCTTCACTTCAAATGGCTTATCAACGCCAGAACGAATAATTGTTAAGGTAATTGGTGTTCCAGGAGCACCTCGCATCTTATTAACAGCTTCATTCAATGTTTGACCATTCGTTTGTACATCATCAATTTTTGAAATAAGGTCTCCTGCTAAAATACCTGCTTTTGAAGCGGGAGTATCATCCATTGGTGAAACAACTTTAATCAAGTTTTTTTCCATAGTGACCTCAATACCAAGACCTCCGAACTCTCCTTTCGTAGAATCCCGCATATCCTTGGCTTCTTCAGCATTCAAATAAGATGAATGAGGGTCCAGTGATGTGAGCATGCCATTGATAGCATTTTCAATAAGCTTTTTATCATCTGGAACTGTAACGTACTGCATACGCACGCGCTCAAAAACATCGCCAAATATAGCTAGCTTTTTATATGCATTATCTTCATTATTCGCAGCAACAGACTGCACCATAATCATTGAACAGGCGCCGAGCAATACCCCAGCGACCAAAAGAATAACTTTACGAATCATTTTGGCTCCTTCTTATTTTTTCAGTCTGCCACCAAGGAGTTGGATTTACAGGTTTTCCCTGCTTTCTAAACTCAATGTAAAGCATTGGAGAAGTTTTTCCTATATCCAATGCAACACTGTTTGAAATAAATTGCATCTCCATTATACCCAGAGGCTCACCAGAAAGGACAAACTGCCCCTGTTTTACATTAATTCTCGACATTCCAGTAAGAATAATATGATAGCCATTTCCAACATTGAGAATAATTAACTGTCCGTAAGAACGAAATGGCCCAGCAAAAGCAACAAAAGCATCTACAGGTGATATAACAACAGCTCCTGACTCTGTTTCTATCGTTTCACCAAAGCGCGTAATCTGCGAATTTTTGTTAGAGTGATGTATTCTTTTTCCTGAAACAGGAAAAAGTAAAGAACCTTTTCGGCTTTCAAAATTGGACTGTTCTAACAATTGCAAACTTTTCCGTACCTGTACTGATGCATCAGAGCTAAGTTTTGACTGACGGTCGAGCTCTAAAATCAATTCTTCCAAAGACTGCGCTTTTTTAGCAAGAGCAATATTTTTTTGTTGCTGTTCTGTCAGTTCTTTTTCTGATTTTTTTTGTAGTTTGTTTTTTTTGTCTAATAAAAGCTCTAGACGTTTTCGCTGCTCTGCTTGATTTTGCAGTTTTGTCTTTAATGCCGTATATTCCGTAGTAATGGAATTACTCAAATTGGTCAACTCCTTGAGTTTCTGTGTTAAATCTCGTGTTTTCTCTTGCATCTGAGGAATAACAGTACCTAATAAAACAGAACTACGTATAGAAGCCAACGCGTCCTCTGGCTGTATCATAAGAGCAGGAGGTGGATTCAATCCCATACGTTCCAAAATTGCAAGAACTCCCGCAAATTCAGTGCGACGATTTTTTAAACTTTGATAGACTTGTACCCGCTCTTCTATCATTTTTTTAAGCTTTTCTTCCCTTTTAGCAATATCATCTGCTACTATACGTTCTTCTTTAGCCGCCTTTATGAGTGCATCACTCAAAACACGTTGATCTTTTTTTAAATGCTCAACTTGATGCGTAAGAAAAGCAACACGCTCACGCGAAAGTGAAATGTTTTGGCGAATTTCTCCTAATTCTTTATGTGCTTCCGTACTCCTCATTGTATCTTCCGCATGCAATACAGAAAAGCAAAAAAACATACTCAAGAGCAAAATGACAAATATCACGCACTCCCCATATAAATATAGCATCTTTCTATGAAGAAGCTTTTTCATTTGCCCAACCATGACACCTCATCGTATACATTAGAGATGCTTTAAATGGTGTCAGCTAAAACAATATTAATAAATATATAAATAAGTGCTAAAAATTGCACAAAAATATTAAAAACGATGATACGGATGATTATTTTCGATTGTCACAGCGCGGTAAAGCTGTTCTGTAAGAAGAATACGTGCAATTTGATGTGGCCACGTCATCAAACCAAAAGATAAAAGAAAATCAGCATGCTTCCTTATTTGTTCATTATGTCCATCAGGTCCTCCCAAAGCAATGACGACATCTCGAATGCCTTCATCACGATAACACCTCAATTTTTCAGAAAAAGAAGTTGAAGAAATCGATTCTCCACGCTCATCTAACACAATTAATCGACATTTTTCAGGTAAAAATTCAATAAGTCTTCTCCCCTCCTCCTCCATACGTTGACACGCTGTTTGAGCACGACTTTCTGGTATCTCTTGTAACTTTTTTAAATGAAAGCCTACAACTCCAGAAATTTTAGAAAAACGATCCAAATAATGCTGAACTAATTTTTGCTCCGCCCCACTTTTCATACGACCAACCGCAAAAATAGAAATTTGCATTTTAATGATCTCCGAAGAGAAGCAAAGCTGTATCGTTTAAATCCGGAGTCATCCATATTTTTTCTAAATTATAAAAAAGACGAATTTCTGGACGAAAAAGATGAATGATAATATCACCTGTATCAATCAATACCCAGTCACCTCCAGCAAGCCCTTCTACACGCGTAAGCCCCTGCCCACTATCTTTCCAAGTATGTAATAAATGATCAGCAACAGAAGATACATGACGCTGCGAATTTGCTGAAGCTATGACCATATAATCAGCCAAAGATGACTTCCCCCGAATATCAATAGCAACAATATCTTCTGCTTTTGTATCTTCTAAGCTCTTGAGAATAACTTCAAGACTCTCTCTAACAGAAAAAACTTTTTTTTCTTTTGAAGGCATACTATCGTAAGAGTGTTTGTGTGCAATATTTTTCAGATCAATATCCTTTCTTATCATTGTGGAATCTAAAAAGAGATTTCTCTAAAGAGAAGCAGAATCTTATGAAATGTTCAAGAAAAATCATTCTTTTTCAAACGCAGGTTTGTTGAAGATTGAAAAGATAAAGGTCCATGCAAATAAGTCCAAACTGGTGGCTTGATAAAAGGTAATCGCTTACTTTCTCTCTCATCCAAACGAAAACGACGATAAATATGTGCCATAGGCGAAGAAAGTGCCGACCGATTGCCTAAAGGACGATCAATAATCGCAATAGGAAGCATAGAAACGATATCATGCCATCGATACCAATGATGTATCGTCGTAAAACTATCTGCCCCCATAATCCATACAAAATTTACGCCACTGTAATGGGTAAGAATATGAAAAATTGTATCTATTGATACTTTGCTCCCTATAGCCTGTTCAAAACCTGTTAAGCGAATTTTCGGATGGTCAATAAGTCTAAAACTTAATTGCATTCTCTCCTCTAAAGAGAGCAACTGTGTACGATCCTTTAAAGGATTTCCTGGAGTGATCATCCACCATAACTGATCAAGATGCAAACGCCGAATGGCAATTTTTGCAACAAGAAGATGCCCTGCATGCGGTGGATTAAAGGAACCACCAAAAAGACCCACAACATTGGATCTTTCAACATGTGGCATACAATTTTTCCATGGAAAAAATGGTGTTCTCAAGCTCTAACCTGACCATTTCCTTTAACATGATATTGAAATGAAGTTAGCTGTTCAACACCTATCGGGCCACGTGCATGCATTTTTCCTGTTGCAATACCAATTTCCATTCCAAAACCAAATTCACCTCCATCAGCAAATTGTGTGGACGCATTGTGCAGCAAAATAGCTGAATCTAAATGATTAAAAAAATTCTTCACCACTTCCAAATCCTCAGCAATAATCGATTCCGTATGTCCTGATGAATAACGCTTGATATGAGAAATGGCTCCCTCAACACCCTCAACCGTTTTAACAGAAAGAATAGCATCAAGATATTCATGCGACCAATCTTCTTCAGAAGCTAATTTGACATCTGGCATAAGAAAAACAATATCTTCTGTGGCACGAATTTCACACCCCTTCTCCTGTAAAGCAGTTAAAACAGGAAGAAACTTTTTTAATGCTTGGCTGTCAATGAGAACTGTCTCAACAGCGCCGCATATCCCTGTCCGCCGCAACTTTGCATTTAAAACAATATTGCGTGCCATAGCTAAATCTGCCGATTTATCAATATAAATATGACAAAGTCCCTCCAAATGAGCAAAAATTGGAACACGTGCATCAGACTGAACGCGGGCAACAAGGCTTTTTCCACCACGTGGTACTATCACATCAATCGCTCCATCCAATCCTTTGAGCATTTCCCCAACGGCAGCGCGATCTGTCGTTCTAACCATTTGAATAGCATCTTTGGGTAAACCAGAGCGCTCTAAACCTTGTACCAAAGCTACATGAAGAGCATGAGAAGAATGAAAGCTATCCGAACCACCGCGCAAAATCGCAGCATTGCCTGCTTTTAAGCACAAAGAACTCGCATCAACTGTAACATTTGGACGACTTTCATAAATAATACCAATCACACCAAGGGGTGTTCGTACACGACTTATATGAAGCCCATTTGGACGTTTCCACGCACTCATGACCTGTCCAACAGGATCAGATAAACGAGCAACTTGGCGAACACTGTCTATCATTGCACGTAAACGCAAGTCATCTAATTTTAGCCGATCAATCATTGCAGCTTTCAAATTATTCTGAGCAGCATTCTCTAAATCTTGACAATTCGCCCGTAAAATTTCATCTGACTGAGCCTCTAGACTTAAAGCAATCATTTCCAATGCATTGTTCTTTTGCTCAGAAGAAGCAACAGCCAGCGCTGCAGCGGCATAACGTGCTTTTTGTCCCATATCTTTCATTTGTTCTTCTAAAGTCATCATATCATCCACTCTGCCAAAACAATAAAAACAAAAGTAACTTTTTTAAACAGAATTGGTCAAGCAACGTACAATCATATCATTACGATGCACCATAGCAGAGCGCGCCTCATACCCAAGAATAGCTTCAATTTCTTCACTTTTATGTCCTATAATGCGTACAGCCTCATCTTTGTCATAGCTTACAAGTCCACGCGCAATCTCAACTCCATTTGTATCAACAATTGCAACCGTATCCCCACGCTGGAAATTTCCTTCAACGGCAATAACCCCTGCAGCTAATAACGATTTTCCTGTTTCAAGGGCCCTAATGGCTCCTTGATCAATCGTCAAAACACCAGATGGATCTAAATGACCAGAAATCCATGTTTTCCAAGCACTGACAGATTTCTTACTTGCCGCAAAAAAACTCTTGCGTTCACCTTTGTCAATTGCAGCAAGGGGATTTATACGCTTGCCTGAGGTGATAATCATCGCCGTTCCAGCAGCATTAGCGATTTTTCCGGCATCAAGCTTAGTCTTCATTCCTCCCCGTGAAAACTCTGAAGCAGCAACATCTGCCATTTTTTCGATATCATGCGTAATGGATGCAACAAAAGGTATAAACTCAGCCGTAGGATCACTATGGGGAGACTTTGTATAAAGACCATCAATATCAGATAAAAGTATTAAAAGATCTGCCCTCACCATTGTTGCCACACGTGCAGCTAAACGATCATTATCACCATAACGAATTTCAGTTGTTGCAACAGTATCATTCTCATTAATAACAGGCACAGCTCCCAAATATAAAAGCATCTCAATCGTTGCACGTGCATTGAGATAACGCCTTCGCTCCTCCGTATCAAATAAAGTGAGCAAAATTTGGCCTGTTTTGAGCCCATGTTGAGCAAGCGCATCACCATAGGTTTTTGCTAACTCAATTTGCCCCAAAGCAGCACATGCCTGACTTTCTTCCAATTTCAAAACGCCCTTAGGAAGCTGTAGCAATGTCCTTCCTAAAGCAATAGCGCCTGAAGACACCAACAATATCTCTACGCCTTTTTTGTGCAATTCAACAACATCACTGATCAAGCTTTTAAGCCATTCAACCCGTAAACCTGTCTGAGGATCAACCAAAAGGGCAGATCCAATCTTGACCACAATACGTTTATAGTGTGTAAGTTTTTGCGATCCAACAGCCATCTCAATCAACCTTGCTATCCCCACTGATCTCCTCTTTGCGTGACATTTCAATAATATGTGCACCAGCCCGCAGCACATTTTCTAAACCTTCGCGGCTAACCGCAGAAAACATCATAACAGGTTGACCCGCAGCTCTTTGCAAAGCTTCTTGTTTCGTTTTACGCTCTTCAATTGTCAGAGTATCTATCTGGCTTAAAGCGACAATTTCAGTCTTATCACTTAAATTATTTCCATATGCCTCAAGTTCATGACGCACAATTTGATATGCTTTTGCTACATCTTCTTCTTGAGAAGAAATCAGATGAAGCAGTACGCGACAACGTTCCACATGTCCTAAAAAACGATCTCCGATTCCCACACCTTCATGCGCTCCTTCAATTAATCCTGGAATATCAGCCAAAACAAATTCACGACCATCAATACGTACAACACCAAGATGAGGATGTAGAGTGGTAAAAGGATAATCTGCAACTTTTGGTTTTGCAGCCGTTACAGAAGCTAAAAAAGTTGATTTTCCAGCATTCGGTAAACCAACAAGCCCAGCATCAGCAATTAATTTCAAGCGAAGCCATACTGCGCGCTCTTCTCCAGCCAAACCTGGATTTGCACGACGCGGTGCCCGATTTGTCGATGTTGTAAAATGAAGATTACCAAAACCGCCATTCCCTCCTTTTGCAAGACGATAGCGCTGTCCCACTTCCGTTAAATCACAGATTAACGTTGTATTATCTTCTTCAAAAATTTGCGTCCCAACCGGAACTTTAAGGATGACATCGTCACCCTTTTCACCTGTCATATTACGACCTTTGCCATGCCCCCCTGTTTTTGCTTTAAAATGCTGTTGGTAGCGATAATCAATCAGTGTGTTAAGCCCATCAACAACAAGAGCCCAAACATCACCACCCCGTCCTCCATTCCCCCCATCAGGTCCCCCAAATTCTATGAATTTTTCACGACGAAATGATACTGCTCCAGAACCTCCATTACCAGAACGAATATAAACCTTAGCTTGATCAAGAAATTTCATTGGAAGCACTCTCTGAGGAATCAATCTCTCTACCTCTATAGGCAATACATTAGTTTTACCAGTTTTTCATCATTGATAACAGAAAAACTGTCAATATCGCCGATAACTCTTTGAGAAAAAAATCATCACATCTAAATAGGTTAAGTAAAGTTAAATCTTCTTAAAAGAAGGCGCTATTCTTGTATTTTTGTTTTTCCCTTAAATTCAAGTGCTAGAAGATAAAGCTCTACTGATTCTGATCGGCTTGCAGGCGGTTTAACATGATAGACTTTTTTAAAATGCTGTTTTAGTATCGTGAGAAGAGTGTTTTCTGCTCCTCCTTGAAAAGCCTTTGCTAAAAAATGTCCCCCAGGCTTAAGAACCGAAAGAGCAAAATCAGCCGCAACTTCACATAAATAAATCGTTCTTAAATGATCCGTCTGACGATGACCTGTTGTTGGCGCTGCCATATCAGAAAGAACCACATCCGGTTTTGTCCCTAAAGTTTCAATTAATTTCTGCGGTGCATCTGTATGCAAAAAATCCATTTCCAACATGGCAACTCTAGGCAATGGATCAACATGTAAATAATCAATACCAACAACGCTAGGATCTTCATCACTTGACCCTACTATACGCTCAGCCACCTGACACCATCCCCCAGGTGCTGCTCCTAGATCAATAACCTTTTGACCTTTTTTCAAAAACCTATAACGCTCATTAATTTCAATGAGTTTATAAGCCGCACGCGAACGATAACCATCTACTTTTGATTGATGGACATAAGGATCATTCAGATGCCTCTCTAACCATCGTCGTGATGAAGCTTTAATGGTTCCTGCTTTCTTTTTTACGCGCTGATATAATTCATGTGACCCTGAACCTCCGTAGCCACCCCTCGGTGTTTTTGTTGTTTTTTTCATTGTTATTCATTGTCTCCATATTTAATTCTTTAACGCTTGAAATCTCCGCTCTTTCTATGACGACACCATACCCCATCGCGTAACATCAGCTCTATCAAAATTCCTTCCCTTAATCCACGATCAGCAACTCTTAAACGCTGACTTGGCCAAACTTCCCGAATAACATCTAAAATTGCACAACCAGCTAAAACTAAATCTGCTCTCTCGCGCCCAATAAAAGGACTTACGACACGTTTTTCTATATCCCATGATAATAGGCGTTGTGTCATAAGAGTAATGTCTGCATCATTCATCCAAATGCCATCCACTTTTTTCCTATCATAACGCTCTAAATTAAGATACATTCCTGCTAAAGTCGTAACCGTACCGGAGGTTCCCAAAAGATGAAATTTCGAACCTTGCGCTAACTCTCCTAATTTATGACGATCTGAAAAATTATTTAATAACCCTCGCACATAGCTTTTCATTTTTTCAAAATCGTCTAAGCTAATATCATTCCCTCCAAAACGTTCAGCAAGCGTAACAACACCAACAGGAAGAGAAGTCCAAGCAATAATTTGTCTAGCTAAACGAAAAGAACGCTTTTGAGAAACATCAAGTAGCACAATTTCTGATGATCCCCCTCCAATATCAAAAAGCACAATTGCGTCAGTATTTGGTTCAACAAGTGTACTACACCCTGTAACAGCAAAACGCGCTTCTGTTTGCCGATCAACAATTTCCAATTCAAGACCTGTCTCCTCCAAAACACGCTGAATAAAATGTTTACCATTTTCTGCAGAACGACAAGCTTCTGTTGCAATCAAGCGATAACGCTTAATATGCCTTTGTTTTAGCTTTAAATGACAAATCTTTAATGCTTCAATCGCACGATCCATAGCTCGTGTATTAAGAAAACCATTATTTATTAAACCTTCTCCCAATCTTACAATACGAGAAAAAGCATCAACAACACGAAAATATCCAGGTTTACTGGGAGATGCGATAAGAAGACGACAATTATTCGTTCCGAGATCAAGTGCTGCATAAAGAGGTGGAGACTTTACTGGAGGGAACCGTCGAAGAAAAGGCGCTTTGAGTTTTTTTGTTTTTTGAGCACCTATCATTATCTGACTATGAAACTCAAAAGCTGTCTCAGATTGAACAAAAGCCTGTTTCTGTTCATAATGTTTTTTTCTCTGTTGTCTCTTTATATCAACAAAGACAGAGTATGCTTCTGTTCGTGACAATGCAGAACGATTATTTGTATTACTACCGCACTGATCATACAACTGATCTTCTTTGGTATCGTATATTTCTCCTCGCTTTAACTCTTTTGAACCATAATTTAACGGGGTCATTTCTCTTATCCCTTGAGCGTTCCCCCCAATAAATAAACGCAAAAACTCTTCTTCTCATTCCTAAATAAAGCAATAATGCAGCATCAAATGATAAATACAAGAAATCATTCTTTCTTTGCCTATCATTAAAATTTTCTAAACTAGCATCATTCAGATTTTTGTATAATCTTTTGGTTGTTTCCGTGAAATCATGCTTCTCTTTATGAACTTAAAACTATAAATTAATCGTTTACGTTCGCATCAATTTTTATAAATTTTGCTCTTTTCTTTATACCATTTACACGGAGCACACTTCTATTGTAACAAACCTACATTATCATACTATTTGCTGACTCTTAAGGTCACAACAACCTATACATTAGTACGGTTTATAAAAAATTTTTTCTTTTTTTCAATCTCGTTATCCACACACGAGCCTTATTTGTTGTATGCAATGAAATGGCTTTGATTATGCTGGAATAAAAGTTCCATAATACTACAAAATGCAATTACAATAGCTGTTATTTTCTGAATACCAATTAAAACTATCGTTCAAAAAATTCTCTAGGATTATAAATTTATCTGAAAAATATTAATGCTTAATCAGACCGCTCTAAAAATCCATTTAAAGCTTTAAAAAAGAATTTAGCCTACTTATTATATAAGGAAGCTATCTTTTTAATTATTTTAAATCGAGTATTTCTAATCTTTTTTACTTCTAATAACTCACGAAATCACTCTTTAAGCTTTATGGAAAATGCTAACTTTATTTTCTATTACATATAAAGAACTTATTGTGACTTTATATTCATAAAACTCTCACTCTTTCCAATAAATCAGCTCGATGTCATATTATATAAAAATTCTTACTTATTTGACCTTATAATTTACACTCAAAAATATAATACAACGATTTATGAAAAAATGACTCTTGTTAAAAATACTCGATGGATTCTAAGGACGTAAAGAATTAAGTGCCGCATTTAACCCTTTAAATGGTACAGTAAAAGAAAATACCTTTCCTTCTTTAAGTTTATAGGAAATACGTACTTTATTGTCCTGCTCTATTTGTTTAGTCAAAACCGGCCCTACAGGCGATTGTGCCAAACAAACGGTTTCATTGCATTGCGTATAATGAATAAGAACAGGTTTTTTAACACCTTTTACAAACATTTGAATCGGAACATTTATATCAGAATTTGGTAATGTTCGAAAAAGCATCACTGCTTGACCACTTGTCGTAGACACAAGAGACCAACTAAAAATAGTATTTCCTTCTTGATCATGAACAGTCTGTGTCACATTACATATACCTTGCTTATGTTTAAGCTTTTGTTTTTCGTCACAAATCAAAGTCCAGTCATAAAACTGCATAATAATTCGACGTGTTTCACCAGGTTCTCCCTTAGGTATCGATAAGTGCGGTGGATGCACTGTATAAATATTATTGTTCTCGTTAGCAAAGCTTTCGCTCTTGCCTATTAAGGCAAGAGCAAACAGAACCTTTACTAACATACTTCTCTTTTTTACAATAACAGCCATTTTTTCTATTATCATCTCAACCTCAGAGTAATTCCTGCACCTATCCCCCAGTGACCTCCAGCACTCGTAATAGATACATTCGAGCGAATATTTCCATCTTCAGATGTATAACCAGCCCCAATAGCAAATGCGGATTGACTGCGCCACAAACCACTACCAAATGAAACACTTAAAGATCCTGGTATATCATAGTAACGTAAGTTGGACACCGCTAAACCAATCGCTGCAGCTTGTCTTGCTTCCTTGCGAACATCCTCAATAGCATAATTTAACGTCTCAAACTTCATATCCGTATACGATTTCGCCTCGTTAACGCCATTATTGACAAAACTATTGACTTGATCATCCGTATATTTCTTCGCATCTTCAAGAACCGTCTTCATCTGCTGTTCTGTGTAATCATGTAACTGACCTCCATTAACAGCTTCTTTCGAATCCTTTT
>NZ_JBHILP010000039.1:0-932 GCF_042193375.1 Bartonella sp. TT67HLJMS | reverse complement strand
TGATTGCTGGCTGGACGAACCTCTGTTGGCGGATCAATGAGCCCTGTTGGACGAATAATTTGTTCTGCAAAAGTGCCATGAGATTGTTCTATTTCCAAGCGTCTTGGTGTTGCAGAGACAGCAGTCGTTTGTGGGCGCATGGCAACCCATTCTGTTTCCATGAGAAATTGATACAATCCCTTCGAGAAAAAGTTTTGCCCTTAGGCGACGACGTGTATTTTATCTGTGGGTATGGTCCCAAAAGTAGCTAGGCTATGAATGCCAATGGAATCCTTTTCTTCAAGAGATTTAAGAGGGGGGGAGGGCATAAAAAAACCCGCTTTAGAGCGGGCTTTTCTCAATGTTAATTCAATTTACTGGAGCATAGCAGACATGATTTAAGCCATCACTGCCTCGAAAAGTTCCTGTTTTAGGGTTGAAGGAACGGTATTTTTTCTTGCAATAGTTAAGCCAATCAGATTCTGATGATTGTTGTACTGGCTCATATTCCACCGTTGGCTGTACTTGATAAATCACCTGATTTTGTGGTACGTCTTGATAGATAATTTGTGGCTGTTCTGGTTTTTTTAAAACTTTACTAAGAACTGCACCTGCTGCAAGAGCAAGAATGCCCAATGCTAAAGCATTTCCTTGAATATTACTGTGTTTTGTCTTTTTGCGTTCGACATAATGATATGTCTTGCTTTCAACGTGATGCTGATGTTGTTCTCTCCATGTCTGGCTGAAATAATGACGCTTGTGGGGATCATCAAAAGAGTGATGTTTACTATGAAAAGAATGGGAGCTAAAATTGCGAGACGGTAAACCAGACTCCCTCTTCATTTCACTCATTTGATACCATGCCATATCCGCAAGCGTTGTATTTAGCGGCATGAAAACGGTTGCAGTTGACATTGCTGATAATACCGCTACCCTGATCACCTTTTTCATAA
>NZ_JBHILP010000038.1:0-940 GCF_042193375.1 Bartonella sp. TT67HLJMS | reverse complement strand
CTTTAAAGGCTGTTTCAACTCCTTCATACGGTTTATCTGTTACAACACCCTCTTTAGAAACTGTCGATAAGTCATACGTTGGTCCTTTAAAGTTTTTGCCATCAAAGGATACAGAGCCACCTAAAAGCTTTGATAAATCATCTGTGATGCTATGAAGCTGACCACCCGTAACCGCATCGCTCGAGCCTGATACTATAGAGCCATCAGCCAGTGACGTTATCTTGCTATTTGTCTTGCTTTCCTTTTCCCCATGCTTGGCTACAAAGGCTTTTGCACTTTCATTCCACAACAAAGCATCGCCTTGAACTTCTTGCGTAATATTCGTTAGTTTTTCAGTAAAATTTTTGACCTCATTCGTTAGATGTGTATTCACATTCTTGACACTCGTATCAAGATCAGAAAAGGCTGAACCAACATCGTTATGTGAATTAGTTGTTACCTTACCATCGTCAGAAACATTAGAAATGTTATAAGTCGGAGCTGTAAAAGAACCATCTTTAAATGCAGCACCACCACCAAAATAAGATGCAACACTACTCCCTAAGCTATGAAGCTGAGAACCTGTTACGGCTTCGTCTGAAGTTTCACTGATTGCCCCGCCCAGTAGACCGGAAAGTTTCCGACCTTCATTACTTTTGTTCAAAATACTGATTTCGCTACCACCAGTTTCCATACCAACAGTGATAGGACCTGATCCTCCATCAGGGAGACCGCGCCCTAACTTCTTCCCTGCTACTTGCTTAACAAGAATACTGTCTCTTACATTAGCAATTTCTGTATTTGTTGCAAAAAGCTGGGAACCATTGACCGCATCTGTCGATTCTTTCGTAATAGCTCCTGCGGCAAGCGACGTGATCTTGCTATTTGTTTTCTTCCCTTCTTCTCCATGCTGCGCAATAAAAGCGTTACTCTCATTACTCCATGATAAAGAATCTTGTGC
>NZ_JBHILP010000037.1:0-947 GCF_042193375.1 Bartonella sp. TT67HLJMS | reverse complement strand
ATAAACGCATAAGGTCCTTTTTGCATAAGTTCACGTTGTAAATCAGCATATATTTGCGCCCGTTTTTGCGGATCTTTTTGAAACAACGCCTCTTCAACTTTTTGATTCATCTTGGCGTCAAAATACCCATGTTTCCAACTAGGATAGGCAGTGTTTCTAGCCTCAAACCGATTATCTGGATTATAAACAAGACGTGAAGCCATTGTATGAGGATCCGCAGAATCATTATTCCATCCGACAAAAGCCGTATCAAAAGCCCGTGCATTCACTTTTGAAAACAACTGTGTACCTGCCACACGTTCAATTTTAAGACGCACACCCGCCTGCGCAGCACTATCTTGGAGTGACTGAGCAAGTAATAAAGTATAAGGAGTGTTTGATACGAGAAAATTTGCCTCAAATCCGTTCGGATAACCGGCCTCTGCTAAAAGCTGCTTGGCTTTTTGAATATCAAGCTTAAAGGGTTGCCCTTCTTTTTCATCTAAAGCCCCAAAATTGCCAAGAGGAATAAAACTTGCCCGTGGGATACCAATCCCTTTGAGAAGCTTCTTGCCAAGACCTTCATAATCTATAAGATAACGCATCGCCAAGCGCACTTTTTCCTTAGCAAAAATGGGATTCGTCGTATTGAATCCCCAATACATCATGGATGGTTCTAACACTTCTTTGATTCTAACATCTGTTGTTTTTTGCAAATCTGCCAGATCTTCAGGTGTCAAATTACGAGCAACATCAATATCATGTTTTTGCAACAACAAGCGCTGTGTTCCAGGCTCCGCAACATGGCGAATTATAATCTGCTTTAGTTTAGGTGCTTCTCCCCAATAGTGAGAGCTTGCACGCAATAAAATCGCTTCTCCAGGGCGCCAACTTTTTAACTGATAAGGACCAACGCAAGCAGCATGAGTTTTCAAATACTGATTTCCCAAATCACCATTTTTTTCGTG
>NZ_JBHILP010000036.1:0-958 GCF_042193375.1 Bartonella sp. TT67HLJMS | reverse complement strand
AATGTAGCGAGGTATTTTGGTGGTGGTGCAAATATACTTAAAAGTATTGCGCCAACCTATGTAATTGACGGTAACGTGTATAGAGATGTTGGCTCTGCGTTTGGAGGGGTAGATAGTGCATTCAGAGGTGTAAAGAATGAATTCAACGGTGTAAAGAATGAATTCAATGGTGTAAAGAATGCATTCAACGGTATGAGGAATGAATTCAACGATTTTAAACTAAATGTAGGAAATACTATTAAGTTTGAGATTGGAACAGCCATTGATAATGCGTTTGCGGGTTGGGGAAATGTTTGGGGGATATATCAGAGAGAAATTAATAATAAAATTGATAGCATCTTGTCTGATATGATTGTTAAGCAAGATGCAGTAGGGACTATTACAATTGGTGCGAACAAAAGGGGTTATATAGTAGACATTGCAAATAATTCTCATGAGGATCGGTTTATTACTGGTGTTCGTGGTGGTTCTGTTACCGCAACATCGAATCAGGCAGTCAATGGTTCCCAGCTTTATAAATTGGGTGCTGGGTTTGCGAAGTCTTTTGGTGGTGGTGCTAGCTATACAGATGGGAACTGGAAGGCTCCTACTTTTACAGTTAATGTCTTTGATAAGAATGGTAAGGGGACTAAGAAAAAATATAATAACGTTGCAGATGCCTTTACTGGCGTAAGTAATTCTGTCACGAATCTTGATAAAAAGATTGAAAATGTAGTTGCCAATGTGGTGGGTGATAGTCTTGTTAAGCAAGATGATACAGGGCTTATTACCATTGGTGGAGAAGTAAGTGGAGCTAAAGTAAGTATTGCAAACGTTGGTAATGTGGCACGGACTCTTTCAGGTGTTAAAGCTGGTTTGATTACAGTAATGTCAACTGATGCGATAAATGGTTCTCAACTTTATTCCATGGGCAATGTAGTTGCAGGCTATTTTGGCGGTAATGCTAGCTATGAAGATG
>NZ_JBHILP010000035.1:0-988 GCF_042193375.1 Bartonella sp. TT67HLJMS | reverse complement strand
AACATAGATACATGCTAAACGCGTTATTTGTATTTATACATTACCTAAGTATTTTCATCACGATACCTTGGCTTTGATAAAATCTTTGTGCCTCTCTGAATTGTTCAGATAGTACTGAACCTTCTATATTGGCTTTTGTTTTCATCGTATGGTAGGCATCCCTTTTGCTTCATGGTTAAAAAATTTCATATCAACTTCGCGTCTTTTCTTTTTGATAAGTGATTGCTCAGCTTTACGTAAATGCGTTATCATTTGTGTCTTTATAGATTCATTTTGGATCATGGCTAACGAACCATCGATATGTGTTTGAAGATCTGCAATATCTTTCAGGTTTTCTTTTGTTTGAAGTTCATCAAATAGATGTTGGAGGTATTTAAAACGATTTTCTACGTTTTCAAAAGTTTTCAAAGTTATAGCTTTATCTAGTATCGATAAAAATTGTAAACGCGCAAAAACAGCCTTGCCCATTTGATCAAGAGATCCAGAAATTTTGTTTCCTTCCTCTAATACCTTTTGATATGATTTCCTTGAAAACTGATTATTCTTATAGAGCGATTCTGGTTCTTTGAGAAAAAAACTAGAAAAGTCTATTTTTTGAGGTTCTGTTTTCTGACTATTTGTTATAGCTTGATAGGCTTTTTCTGTTTGCGAAAGTTGTTCTTTTTTCAACTCAAGCTGTTTTTTTAAGAGCTCTATAATTTCTCCTTTTTTTAATAGATTAATAAGCTCCAGATATTCTGCTGGTAGAGCAGGTGGTGGCGGTGGAGCAGGTGGTGTCAGTAGAGAAAGTTGTGAGTTTACAGTTGGGTCTTGAGGTGATGAGGGTTCGAAACTTATGCTCACATCTGCATTTGCTGGAGCTAGATTCAGCATTCCCAAAAGGGTAATGATTCCTGTTATAATAAATCTCTTTTTCATCTGTCTCCTCGCTTGATTTCGGCAGGGATTGTTTTATTAATAGGTACACGGTTCCTATCATTGGGCTGTT
>NZ_JBHILP010000034.1:754-1047 GCF_042193375.1 Bartonella sp. TT67HLJMS | reverse complement strand
CAAATATATCTAAAGCCAAAAATATGAGTGATCAAAAAACGCCCCAGTTCATAAGAGTTATTCATATGAATTCTGCAGATACAGAAGCCAATGATGTTTATGAAGAAGAAAAAAACTTTAATGTTTCAACGCCTGAGGTTGCGCAGCCAGTAAATAAGCTACCTGTTGTTTTTCAGAGTCGTGCGGGGCTAACCCGTGCTGCTGGCGATCCTCCTGCTAGTATAACATTGGGTGATGGGGCATCTGTAGTCAGAGAGGCATCTATTGCGATAGGTTCGAAGTATGATCCGAAA
>NZ_JBHILP010000034.1:0-732 GCF_042193375.1 Bartonella sp. TT67HLJMS | reverse complement strand
CCCATGTTTATGGGCGTGGTGGGATTGCTATAGGCTCTGGTGCTAAGATTGGTGTTAGTGGTTCTGAGAACGATATGCCCGAATATGCGATAGCTATTGGTCTTCGTTCAGTCGTGGGCTCAAAGGCAGACGGTTCAATAGCTTTTGGTGATACGGCTAAGGTTTCGGACGGTCTTGAGGGCGCTGTCGCTTTGGGTCGTTTTAGTGTGGCTATAAAGGCAGGGGGTATTGCAGGATATGACCCCATAACTGGAAAAGTCACAACTAAAACAGATGAAGCATGGGTATCTAAAAAAGGCTTTGGTGCAATTACTATTGGGAGTGTTCCTATTCAAGGAACGCGACAAATTACTGGATTGTCAGCTGGGACTGACGATACTGATGCAGTAAATGTTGCGCAATTGAAAGAGGTGGCAAAGCTTGTAGGAGGGAGTTGGAAATACTCTGTTGAAGGTAAAGGTGCTACAACTGTTCTTGTGGATACCACACTAGACTTTTCATCAGGAGGGGATAACTTCAGGATTAAGAGAGATAAGGACGATAAAAATAAGCTAATATTTGGTTTGACTAATGATATATCACTCCATACCTTAACATTAAAAGGGAAAACAAACTTAGATGACAAGGGCTTAGTAATTGTTGATGGTCCGCAAATAACAATCGATGGTATTGATGCTGCTAGTAAGAAGATAATAGGCATTCAAGATGGTGCACTCACAGCAGAATCGACAG
>NZ_JBHILP010000033.1:0-1099 GCF_042193375.1 Bartonella sp. TT67HLJMS | reverse complement strand
TGCTATGGCCAGATGCCATCACAGACGAGCAAAAGAAAGCAGCCATTCAGTCTTTAGAAGACCATAACAACATTCTATTGCGATAGGAGAATGCACACATGGATATGAATTTTTTTAAACATGATGCTTTCTCAAGCATCACAATGATGAAAGCCATTGAAAACTATGAGTTTCAACCTGGTCTTGTAAGCTCTCTTAATCTTTTTGAGGAAGTTGAAACCAGTACCACAGTGGTTGGTATTGAACGGCGTGATAATACATTTTCGCTTATTCAAACCAGTGAACGTGGCGCACCTTTGGCAGAAGGTGATAGAGAGGGGCGTAATCTTCGGTTTTTCAAAACAACACGGATTGCCAAAAGTGATACCGTAAAATCAGAAGAAATCCAGAACCGTCGTGAATTTGGCACAGAAGATCAGTTAGAGACAGCAATGAAATATATTGCCAGAAAACAAAAGAAACTGATTTCTGAAATCGAATTGACATGGGAAAATATGCAGCTTGGCGCTGTTCAAGGTGTTGTCCTTGATGCTGATGGCTCCGTGATTGTCGATTGGTACAAGGAATGGGAAATCACACCACCAAAGCCCATTGACTTTAAACTAAATACAGAAACAACCAATGTTGCTGACAATGTTGACCAAGTCATTATGAGGATGATTGAGGCTTCAAAAGGAGCATTTTCTGATCGTTCACGGATTATTGGGCTTTGTGGAAATGAATTCTTTTCCAAGTTGAAAAACCATAAAACAATTCGGGAGACCTATTTAAACACAGCTTTAGCACAGACACTCAATAGCGCCGGAGGTGTTGCAACACCAAGCGCTCTTGGCGCGGGCAGCTTTGGCAGTTTTGACTTTGCAGATGTCACTTTCATTAACTACCGGAGTATTCACAACTATAATGTGAGTGTGAAGGCTGTAACAAAGCGCGCCATAGGCATTAAGCCTGATGAATGTCAATTCTTCCCTGTTGATGCGCCTGGTGTCTTCCAAAAAACCTTTGCTCCTGGTGAAAGCTTGGATTTTGCCAACACGGTCGGAAAACCTCTCTACACCATGTTGATCGTTGATCACGACCGTAATGCATGGGTAAAACC
>NZ_JBHILP010000032.1:0-1189 GCF_042193375.1 Bartonella sp. TT67HLJMS | reverse complement strand
GATGGCGAAGAGCAAGTTTGAACGAACAAAACCGCATGTTAATATTGGTACGATTGGTCACGTTGATCATGGGAAGACCTCGTTGACAGCAGCGATTACGAAATATTTTGGTGAATTTAAAGCCTATGATCAAATTGATGCTGCCCCAGAGGAACGCGCACGTGGAATTACTATTTCTACAGCGCACGTTGAGTATGAAACGGAAAATCGTCACTATGCGCACGTTGATTGTCCAGGACACGCTGATTATGTGAAGAACATGATCACAGGGGCAGCGCAGATGGATGGTGCTATTTTGGTTGTTTCCGCAGCTGATGGTCCAATGCCTCAGACACGTGAGCATATTTTGCTTGCGCGTCAGGTTGGTGTTCCAGCAATTGTTGTTTTTCTTAATAAAGTTGATCAGGTTGATGATGCAGAACTTTTGGAGCTTGTAGAGCTTGAGGTTCGGGAACTTTTATCCAAATATGATTTTCCAGGCGATGATATACCAATTGTTAAAGGTTCTGCGTTGGCAGCTCTTGAGGATAAGGATAAAAGCATTGGTGAAGATGCTGTTCGTCTTTTAATGAGTGAAGTTGATAATTATATTCCAACCCCTGAACGTCCTGTTGATCAACCATTTTTGATGCCGATAGAGGATGTATTTTCGATTTCGGGTCGTGGAACCGTTGTTACGGGTCGTGTTGAGCGTGGTGTTATTAAAGTTGGAGAGGAAATCGAGATTATCGGTATTCGTCCAACGTCTAAGACGACGGTTACAGGCGTTGAAATGTTCCGCAAGCTTTTAGATCAGGGTCAAGCGGGTGATAATATAGGAGCTCTGCTTCGTGGTGTTGACCGTGAAGGGATTGAGCGTGGTCAAGTATTGGCGAAGCCAGGATCTGTTACGCCTCATACACGTTTTAAAGCAGAAGCTTACATTTTGACGAAAGATGAAGGTGGACGTCATACACCATTTTTCACGAATTATCGTCCTCAGTTTTACTTCCGTACGACGGATGTTACAGGTATTGTTACGCTTCCAGAAGGAACGGAAATGGTTATGCCAGGCGACAATGTTGCCATGGATGTTTCATTGATTGTTCCGATAGCGATGGAAGAGAAGCTTCGTTTTGCTATTCGTGAAGGTGGTCGTACTGTTGGTGCCGGTATCGTCTCTAAAATCATTGAATAAATAATGCTTGTT
>NZ_JBHILP010000031.1:0-1209 GCF_042193375.1 Bartonella sp. TT67HLJMS | reverse complement strand
CCTTTTTAGCGCATATCTATTCACTTTTGGAACATAATTGGCAAAAAGACATTGTATCTCCAGCATATTCAAGGAGATAAAACATGGAAACTCGCATTCCTGAAGACACACCATTTGATACGAATTTTCTAGGAGAAACATCTCTAGAAGAAAAGTATCCATTCTTTCACACACCCATTTCATGGTCCGCAATCTTTGCGGGACTGGTGACAGCCCTTGCCACCTCAATCTGCCTCTCTTTTCTGGTAGCAGCGTTAGGCTTAAGCCAAATGGATTTCACCTCTTCAACCCCATTTGAAGGCTCTTTCCTCTCCTTTGGCGTGGGTTCTGTTATCGTTACACTGATTAGCCTAGCCTTGGGAGGCTTTGTAGCTGGACGTTTTGCTGAATCGTCAGGGACGCTTCATGGCTTTCTCACTTGGGCTCTCATAACATTGCTGATGACCCTCCAAGCCATCCACGTGGTTTCTAGTACAGCAAAGATAGGAGCTAAAACTGCTCTAGAAAACAGCTCCATGGTCCAACAAACCGTAGACAGCCTCAAAACCAATATTTCCCCCATACTTGCAAAATTAAACAGCGAAAGTCTTGAAAAGTTTTTTGCAAAAAACAGTGACAATGGTATCAATTTTGATCAGCTTGGTAGTGAATTGCGCACCCTTCTCAATAAAAGCAACATTCCTGCTCTCAACCCTGATCGCTTGAAACAAACCTATCAAGCAGCACTCAACGATATTGGTTCTGCGATCACGGCTTTCAAAAATGATCCTTCTCACTATCGCACCACTTTAAAAAATCTTGGTGAGCGCCTGTCTGATCGTGTAGAAGATCTCACGACAAAATTTGATCGAAGTGATATCATCAATGCCCTCATAAAAGATGGCATGACCCGTTCGGACGCACAAACAGCAGTAAACCGTGCCGTTCATATCTATCAAAGCGCCGAGGAAAAAACCGAAAAAGCCATCAAAGCCCTTGAAGAACAGGCAGAAACACTCTCGGACAATCTTGAGGATACTATCAAGGGAGTAAAAAACACTGCAACTAAAGCCACAAAAGCAGCCTCCAATATGGGATGGTGGGGCTTTTTAGGAAGTCTGGTAGGCGCCATTGTTTCCAGTGTTTTTGGTTATTATGGTTATAGAAGCCGTAAGGATACTTTCATGCTTTAAAACTTCTACCTCTAAAGAAAACACATAAAAAGCTGCA
>NZ_JBHILP010000030.1:0-1232 GCF_042193375.1 Bartonella sp. TT67HLJMS | reverse complement strand
GATCAATTTTATTGAAAAGTTGCGTGAACACTGTAAAGTTCATGGAATTCCTCTTTAACGAATTTTCAACTTTTTATCACCTTGAAACATAGATACATGCTAAACGCGTTATTTGTATTTATACATTACCTAAGTATTTTCATCACGATACCTTGGCTTTGAGAAAACCTTTCTGTCCCTCTGAATTGTTCAGATAGTACTGAACCTTCTATATTGGCTTTTGTTTTCATCGTATGATAGGCATCCCTTTTGTTTCATGGTTAAAAAATTTCATACTAAGTTCGCGTTTTTTCTTTTTGATAAGTGATTGCTCAGCGTTACGTAAATGCGCTACCATTTCCATCTTTATAAATTCATTTTGGATCATGGCTAACGAACCATCGATATGTGCTTGAAGATCTGCAGTATCTTTCAGGTTTTCTTTTTTTTGAATTTCATCTAATAGATGTTGGAGGTATTTAAAACGATTTTCTACGTTTTCAAAAGTTTCTAAACTTACAGCTTTATCTAGTATCGATGCAAATTGTAAACGCCTTGAAATAGCCTTCCCCATTTGCTCAAAAGACCCATAAATTTTGTTTTCTTCCTCTAATACCTTTTGATATGATTCCCTTGAAAGCTTGTCACTCTTATAGAGCGCTTCTGGTTCTTTGAGAAAAAAACTAGAAAAGTCTATTTTCTGAGGTGCAGTTTTCTGACCCTTTGTTATAGCTTGATAGGCTTTTTCTGTTTGCGAAAGTTGTTTTTTTTCCAACTCAAGCTGTTTTTTTAAGAGCTCAATAATCTCCAGATACTCCGCTGGTAGAGCAGGTGGGGTCGGTATGCGATTTCTCATCGTTCCCAAAGTAGAAAGATCGATTTTAACATCGGGTGGAAGTGCAGATGGTGGATTATAGCCTTTTGGTGGTTTTGGTCTATAATCTTTGCTTGTACTGAGACCTCCTGACCCCATACCAGGAATTATAGTAATACGGCTATGAGCTCCTCCTTGCTTAGTAATAGTGTCACTTCTTGCTAAGTTTGTTGTTCCAAGAAACGCACTAATTGCTATGATAATAATCAGTTTTTGCATATTTTGTTCCTTTTAATTTTCACATATTTAGAAAGACTGACCATTACATTATTAATTTCATAAATCAGTTTATGAGATTCCGTTGTCTCCTCGCTTGATTTCGGCAGGGATTGTTTTATTAATAGGTACACGGTTCCTATCATTGGGCTGTTTTAGCTTT